>DASYXX010000447.1:0-4878 GCA_035934395.1 Streptosporangiaceae bacterium | reverse complement strand
GTCGGCGAGACCGTGTCCCAAGGCTACACAGCGGCCAGGCTAGAGGAACCCGCCGCCATTTCCGGGATCCTCGCCGGATCCCGCCCCAACCTCACCCGCCGCAGAGACTGAGCAGCTTCGGTCAGATGGCGGGCCCGGCCTTCACGTTGCCCTCAGTGCATCGGTGGGCGGGAGCCGTGAGCGCCAGCAGCGCCGGCGCCCCACGAGCGGGCACGCGGACGGCTCGGGCTACGCCGGCGTCTACCTGCACGGCCCCTGTACGGGCAGGTAGACAGACGTCGGCGTAGCCGGAGCCGCGTCGTGCTCGGCGACCGCAAGGCGGATGCGGAACGTGCCCGAATCCGGGTGGCGGACTCGCTAGATGCCGGAGCAGCCCCCTCCTGACTGCTCCGGCATCTGCTGGTACATGTACTGCGTGATCTTTCAGTGGCCCCGGTGCGTTCCAGGACGAACAGCTGCCGGAGACGCGCTGGTTGCGTCTCGCCGGTAGCGCGGATCGTGATCGTCCCTGGCTTGTTGCCCTGGCTGCCGCGAGGTCGCCTTTGACGGTGATGTCGTCGAATCGGAACGTAAACTCCAGGCGCATGTTCTCGAAAGCGGCGTCGTATGTGGTCGTAAGCTGCTGACTCCCTACGACGGTTTCGAGCTCGGGCTGCATGACGGCGGCGGTGCCCGGTGTACTGGCTGACGGAGCCGGCCACATCGGCCGCCGCCAGCCGGTCGCCATAGGCCTCGATCACCGCACGCACGGCAGCTGCGTCGTCACTGATGGCGCTGGCGGCCCAGCTCGCCACCCGGCTTTCCAGGTCGGCGCCCTCCAGGTCGGAGCCGGTCATGCCATCACCTCGGCGAGCACCTGCTGGGTGGTGAGCTCGTGCCCGTGGGAGCTGCGCGCGTGCTCGCGGATGGCGGCGACAAGCTGGCCGAACTGGTCGTCGCTAGCGACCCGGAACTCAACCCCGCAGGGGCAGCGGCCGACGTGCCCGGCTAGTGCACGTCCGGTGAAAGCCAGGTCAAGCGCGACGCACGGCTCGTCCCCCTCCACCCAGGCGTCGTGACCGGCCGACACCACGTGCGCGTCACCCGGGCCGAAGTCGTATTCGCGACCGTCGTCCATGCGGGCGTGGAGCCGGCCGGAGATGATGTAGCCGGTGTGGGCCGCCTGGCAGGCTTCCGTGCCGACGACCGGCTTGACGTCGGTCGACCACTTCCAGCCGGGCTGATACACCGTGCGGGCGATCGTGACGCCGGGCAGGTTGACCACGTTGAGCGAGGCGTGTTCGAACGCGTGCCGCTCATCGGGCGTCTCGATGTTCTTGACTGCCACGATTAGTTTCGTAGCTTCGAGCATCCGGTGTTGCCTTCCCGTGGCCTGGCTTGCCAGGCCAGCATGCAAGCCGGCCGCCTGCCGTCACATCGGGAGCAACACGTAGATGCCAGCCGGGACTACGTAGTGGCCGAGGGAGGAAACGCGCGCTGAGAGTCGCGGGCTGCGGCCTGTGATGCGGCCGCCACCAGGCCGGTTCGGGAGCGAGCGCCGGTCTTGCGCAGCAGGCTCTCAACGTGCTTCTCCACGGTCCGTGGCGACAGATGCAGCCGCGCTGCGATCTGCTTGTTGGCCAGCCCGCCGGCGACGAGGCGCAGCACGTCCGCCTCCCTGGCGGTGATTCCCGCCGCCACCCAGGGATTGGGCTGCGACTCCTTGAGCAGTTCGCGGCAGCGCTCGGCCAGGCGGGGCAGGTCCCGGCGATCAAATCCCGCCTCGGCCTCGGCCAGCCAGCGAAGCGGGTCGCCCCATCCGTCGGCCAGAGCAGCGGGGGCGGCGCAGAACCTCGCCAGCTCACCCCAGGCCTCGCAGTTCGTGAAGCCAACGTCGCAGCCCGCCGCCAGTTCGCTGGCCCGCTGCCGCTGCCCGGCTCGCCCGGCCAGAACCGCCTCGGCATAGCCGATAAGGCTCCGGTTGTGGCGGATGGCGCCGACGCCCAGCCGGCGGGCCTCCTCGATCGCCCGTGCCGCCCGGTGATCACCAAGTGAGGCCAGGAGCAGCGGCCATAGCGCCCGAAGCCCCGCGGGTTCGGCATGCGGGAGGCGGGCCAGGATCGCCATCCCCCGGGCGTAGGGTTCCACGGCCGCCGCGGCCTCGCCACCGAGCAGAACCACTGCTCCGCGGCTGGCCCAGCAGATGCCCTCGACCATCTGGTCGTCCGGAGCGGCCGCGATGGCGCGGGCGGCGTAGCGCTGTGTCTGCCCGGCGTCGGCGCGCATGCTGGCGCTGCCTGTCAGTACCGCCAGCGCCTTGGCCCGGACCTGGTCCAGGCCGAGCCGCTCGGCGAGGCCGACGGCGGCCTGCGCGTGGGCATCACACGTGTCCAGTTCCCAGCGGCAGGTGAAGCCCGCGGCGAGCTGGAGATCCAGAATCGCCACGGTACTCAGCGCACCCATCTGCTCGGCAGCGCGCCGTGCCTCGGACAACCGCTCCACTCCGGCATGATCAAGTAGGTCGATGGTGCCCAGCTCATGCAGGGCGCGCAGCCGCCACAACGGCAGGCCGACTGCCTCCGCGGTGACCAGCGCGCTCTCGAACGCCGCGCGGGCGGCGCTGAGATCACGCAGCCGGTGGGTCCGGCCGATGAGCTCCAGCGCATGACAGCGGACATCCGGAGCACTGCCCTCGGCGGCGAGGACGTCCCCGGCGAAAAGCCGGGCCTCATCGAGGTCATCGGCGGCGAAGGCCACCTCGGCATCGATGACGCCCATGCGGGCGCGCATGCCAGCCGGTGGGGCGGTTCCGGCCAGGCGCCGGGCGGCGCCGAGGTGGTGACGGGCCATCTCCCACCGCGAGGCGCCCACCGCCGCCTGGCTGAGGCGAAGGTGAACCTCCGTCCGGAGTTCCGCTGCCTCGGTCCCGAGCCGGGTGATGAGATGGCCGCCGGCCGCCGCTGCCTCCTCAACCCGCCCGGCCAGGGCCAGCGCTTCGACCAGCAGAAGTTCCGCCTGTTCCCGCTCGGGAGTGCCTTCGAGGAGGTCAGCAGCACGCCGTAGGCTACCGATCGCAGTGGCCAGCGCCCCCCAGGCCAGCGCCTGGCCGCCGGACTCGCTCAGCAGCGTTCCGGCCCGGCGGCGGTCCCCGGCACGGTTCGCCAGCTCGACGGCCAGCTCACGCAGGCCGCCTTCCAGGCGCGGGTGTGCGGCGTCCAGAACGGCGAGCGCCGCCGAGGCCAGGGCCCGCTGGCGGGGTGGCAGCATGGTATCGAGCACAGCTTCGCGGGTCAGCGCGTGCCGGAAGCGGAAGGCCGTGCCGTCGGCGCTCACCAGCAGTTGCTCGACAGCGAGCCCGAGCGTCTCCGCCACCAGGGCCGCAGTCTGGCCGCTCACGGCCGGGAGCAGTTCCCAGTCGAAGTGGCGGCCGAGGATGGCAGCGGCCTCGATCACCGATCGCTGCGGTTCGCTGAACCCGGCCAGGCGCTCGCGGACCGTCTCGGTGAACGACTCCGGCAGCCCGGGCGACGCCAGCAGATCTTCCACCAGCAGCGGTACTCCTTCGGCGGAGGCCTGCACCCGGCGCAGGAGTTCCGCCTCTGCTCCCGGGATGCACGCATAGACCATGCGCGCCATGTCCTCATCGCTGAGCCGGTCAAGACCGAGGTGAAGGACGCCGGGCCGGCCCCGCTGTCGGCGAGCCACTTCCAGTGCGGCCGACGGTCGGTTGGCGCGCAGGGTAAGTACGCACAGCAACGACTCGCCATCAAGGTGCTCGCCAAGGTACTCCATCAGGGCCACGGTGTCCGGGTCCGCCCAGTGCAGGTCCTCTAGCACTATGACCAGGCCCTGCGGCGCGAGGCGCCGAAGAAGCTGGATCAGCGCCTCACCGCGGATCCCAGGTGAGACCTCTCCACTCGCCGGAGCGTGGCCAGCCATCCCCGGCAGCAGCGCGCTCAGCGCAGGCAGCCAGGGCTCCATCGTCGCGTCATCGGGAACGGCCCGGTCCCGGAGGAGCTGCACAAGCGCGTCCGTTAGCGGCCGGTAAGCAGCGGTCGCTGACTGCGGCACCGCCCGGCTGGTAACGACCCGGATGCCACGGCTGGCCGCCCGGCCGGCCGTCTCCAGGGCCAGCCGCGACTTGCCGATCCCCGGCTCCCCGGTGATCACTACACACCCGCCGTGCCCGGCCATAGCGGCCGTCAGCGCCGCGTCGACCGCCTCCAGCGCGGCGTCCCTGCCGATCACGACCGGGCACAATACCTGCGCCATCAGCCTAGTCTGCCAGCAATCCCTCGATATCGGAGAAAGGTCATCGGTTTCCGGAACGGGCGGCGCCAAAGTCCCCGGTTGACCAGGAGTGCTCCCGCCGGGGCGGTCTCAGACCGCCACCAGCAGGGGATCACCACGTCAAAACCGGGCCCGTCGATGCCGTGCGCGGCCGGGTCGGTCAGCCGCGGTGCCAGCGGCAGGAACTCGGCGAAGCAGCTTGGCCAGCCGTTGGTCAAGATCAGCGGGATTCCGCGGCCGCTGCGGGCCCGCTCGTGCACGAAATGCACCCCGATGCACGATCGGCGGATCCGGCGCGCCGACGCTGTGGCCAGCCGATCCGTGATCCAGCTGCCGAACGGCAGGCATAGCGCACGGCCCGGGCTTGGGACGGGTCGCGCGAGCGCGCATAGCTGCTGTTGCCGGGCCATGGTGGGTGTGACGTCCCAGATGCCGCCATTGCCGCGTGGCTCATGGAGAGGAAGCCCGATGGCATTGCCCGACCTATCCCCCGAGCAGCGCCAGGCTGCGCTGCAGAAGGCTCGTGAGGCGCGCGTCGCCCGGTCGGCTCTGCTGGCCGGCCTGAAAGCAGGCACCCTCACGCTTGCCGATGTGCTGGGCCGCGATGAT
>DASYXX010000444.1:0-5193 GCA_035934395.1 Streptosporangiaceae bacterium | reverse complement strand
CGCGGCGATCTCTGCGTCGGCGGCCAGGGAGGCGCGGGTCCGGTAGCGTTCCCCCGCGATGAGGATGACGCCGTTGACCGCGAGGAAGATCGCCGCGTACACCGGCTTGCCGAAGATCACCCGGAACGCGTGCTCGAAAGCCAGGCCGGCGATCCCGACCGGGATGGTCGCGAGGACGATCATCCAGGCCAGCCGCTGGTCGTCGGTGGCCACGCTGCGGTCGCGGATCGAGGAGAAGAAGCCGCCGATGATCCGGACCCAGTCCCGCCAGAAGTAGACCAGGAGCGCGAGGGCGGTGGCGACGTGCAGCCCGACGATGAACGCCAGGTAGGGTGACTCGGGCGCGGCCACGTTCAGGTCGCGGGCCCAACTCCCGCCGACCAAGGCGGGAATCAGCACGTTGTGCCCCAGGCTCGACACGGGGAACATCTCGGAGACGCCCTGGACCAGGCCGACGACGGCTGCCTCCAGGAAGGTCAGGTGGCTCATCTCGGTTCCGATCGGTCGTGTGACTCGCGCCCGGTGCCACCTGGCTCCGTCGCCCGCTCGCCGTCGCGGCGCCCCTGCCGCTCCGGCTCTGCGGCCCCGGAGATGCCAGGCGGGCTCAGGCGGTGGCATACTCGAACCCGCCGGTGCTCTACAAGGGCTGTAGAGCATCTACAAGTTTTGTAGATGATAGTAGCAGGAGGTCTGCGATGCGCGAACCTGCCCCCCGGCACGCGCATGACGGCCTGCCCGGCCCGGCCCGCCGCGCCGCCGGGGCCCTGGAAGCCGAGGTCCTCGGGATAGTGCGGGAGGCGGGCAGGCCGCTGAGTCCCGGCGAGGTGCGCCAGCGGGTCGCGTCCGGGCAGCGGGGCGAGCTGTCGTACAGCACGGTCGTGACGATCGTGTCGCGGCTGTACGACAAGGGCCTGCTGGCCCGCCAGCGGGCCGGGCGCGGGTTCACTTACACCCCGGTCGACGAGGCCAGCGTCGCCGCCAGCCGGATGAGCCAGGCGCTGGGCAGCGGGACCGACCGCGACGCGGTGCTGACCCGGTTCGCGTCCGGGCTCTCGGGTCGCGACGCCCGGCTGCTGCGCCGCCTGCTTGCCGACGACCCGGCCTCCACGGCTGACGGTCTCGATCGGGCGAGGGAGGAGGAGTAGGCGCGTGTGGCCGTTGTATCTGCCGCTGGTGATCCCGGCGCTGGCCGGGGTGGCCGCCCGTCCGCTGGCGGCGCGGCTGGAGCCGCGCCTGGCGACCTGGCTGCTGACCTCCGCCACGGTGGCCCTGGCCGCGTGCAGCACGGCCGCGCTCGCGCTGCTCGCGGGGTTCGCCGCCGCGCGGGCCCCGGCCCTGGCGGCGCTCGGGGGCTACTCGCTGGCGGTCATGCAGCGCGCCGATCCCATCCCGCTGCCCGCTGGGGCGCTGGCCGCGCTGGCGCTGGCCAGCGCGGCCGTGGCGGTAGTGGTCATCTTCCGAAACCGGGCGCGCGGCCTGGCCGAGTCGTATCGGCGCGCGGCCGGGCTGCCCTCGGAGCGCATCGTCGTCGTGCCGGGCCCGGCCATCGAGGCCTACGCCCTACCGGGCAGGCCGGGCCGCATCGTGGTCTCGGGCCGGCTGCTCGACCGCCTGGACACCGGCCGCCGGGCGGCGCTGATCGCTCATGAGCAGGCGCACCTGGCCGGGCGGCACCATCTGTTCGCCTCCGTGGCCCGCCTGGCGGCGGCGGCCAACCCGATGCTGCTGCCGGTGGCCCGCTCGGTGGAGTACACGGTGGAGCGCTGGGCTGACGAGCACGCCGCCGCGGTCACGGGCGACCGCAGGCTGGTGGCCGAGACCATCGGCCAGGTGGCCCTGCTCGCCACCCCGGGCCGCCGGAGGGCTCCGGCGGCCGCCATGGGCATCGTCGGGCAGCTCACGCAGCGGGTGTCGGTCGCCTGGGCCGGGCCGGTGCCCCGCCGCGTGGCCGCGCTGCTGGCCTGCCCGCCGCGGCGGCGCACGGTCCTGGTCGCGGCCTCGGCCGCGGTCGTCCTGCTGGCCAGCGTCTCCGCCCTGGAAGCGGCCAGGGATCTGCACGCCCTGCTCGAGTTGGCGCAGGGCACCCATTGAACGTTCGCGGAGCTTGCTCCGCGGCACGGGTTAAGGGAGTCGTCCCCCCAGGCATGCACGGCCGCCGGAATTCTTTCCGGCGCGAATTATGCGCCTCCTCTAGACTCGTCAGTTGTGATCTTTAAGCAGGTCGGAGATGGGCGCCCCTATCCCGATCATGCACGGACCGCTCGCGAATGGGCCGAGATACCCCCGCGCCCCGTCCGGCTCGACCAGCTCATCACCACGAAGAACGTGCTCGACCTGCATACCGTCCTGGCCAAGGACTCCACGTTCTACGGCGACCTGTTCCCCCATGTGATCCGGTGGCGGGGCGAGCTCTACCTGGAGGACGGCCTGCACCGGGCCCTGCGGGCCGCGCTGCACCAGCGCTCCGTCCTGCACGTGCGCGTCCTCGAGCTGGACTGACCGGCGGTTTCCGGGGCTAGCCCCGGCCAGCACGGTTAGGTGTGGTGCCGCGTGGGCGGCTTCTTGTGCTGAGCCGCCGCAGCCTTCTTCGCCTTATGCTGCTGCCGAGCTTCAATGACGGCGACCACGTCCGCGAGCCGCGGCGTCATCCACTCCAGCATCGGCGGCATCAGCGCCCGCCAGGTGAACATCGTGTGCCCGCCGCCGCTGACGACCTTCAGCGTCACGCTGGGCTGCCGGATCGACAGCAGCTGCTCGAAGACCTCGGCGTTCCTGAGGCCCGCCCGGTCCTTGGAACCGACGCCCAGCCAGAAATTGGGGACCGGATCGCCCGGCGGCAGCGAGTTCACCAGGTCGTCCGGGGTGTTCTCCTTCTTCAGCGCCTGGCTGCCGCCGAACGGGTTCACCAGCCGGGACGGGTGGGCCAGCTGGTTGTCGCCGGGCTGGAAGTACCCGCTGAGCACGCCGGAGTAGCCGAACCTGCTGCCGTACTTCAGGCCGAGGTTGGCGGCGCAGAACCCGCCCTCGGAGTAGCCGGCGATGCCCCACGCCGCGCTGGGCGCCTGGACCCGGAACCTCTGCGAGATGAACAGCGGCAGATCCTCAGCCAGGAACGTCGCGTCCTGCGGGCCGCCCACCTGGTTGAGGCACTGCAGGGAGATCCCGCGGCCGCCGTTCACGTCCGGCATGACGAGCACGGCGGGCTTGGCGAGGTTGGAGCTGATCAGCTCCTGCAGCATGCTAGTCACGCCCACGACCGTGATCCAGTCCTCCGGCTGGCCGGGGAAGCCGTGCAGCAGCTCGATCGCCGGGAACCGGTAGGCCTGGTAGGACTTCTGGAAGTACTGGGGCGGGAAGTACACGTAGACGCTGCGGGGGGCGACCCCGCTGGTCCCGCCGGGCACGGTCATGTGGGCGGTGTAGCCGACCTGCGCCGCCACCTCCAGGTCGATCTGGTTGCCGAGGAACGTGCTGAAATGCACACCGGCGCCCTGGATCTTGGTGACGGTCGGCACCTCGGGCTGCTGGACGTTCGACCCGGTCAGGTCCGAGAACGCGGCACTCCAGTTCTGGTAGTAGTCGTAGTACTTGTTCACCGCAGCCACGCCGAACATCATCGCGGGGATGAACGCGAGGCAGGCTGCGAGAACGCGGAAGACCAGCTGCTTCGCGACGACCAGCCACCACATCAGGGCGCTGAATACCACAATCAGCAGCAGGAAGAACGTCGTGCTCTGCGGTTCCAAATGACTCTCCGGAACGAGCGGTTTGCACTCTCTCCTGGGACCCATCGCGCCGCGCACCGCACGGGTGCGCCCGCTGCCCCCAGGGCGGCGCGATCGCGGTGGAGGTGGGATTTGAACCCACGGAAGGGTTGCCCCTTCACACGCTTTCGAGGCGTGCGCCCTCGGCCACTAGGCGACTCCACCGCGGCCGAGCCTACCTGACATGCCGGTAGAAGCCGGCCGGTCGGGCCCATGCGCCGGGAAACGCCGGGAACGCCCGCATTGGCGGCGCTTCGACCAGGGTTACCTGAGACGCTCGAAGAAGGCGCGCAGCAGTTCCGCGCACTCGTCCTCCAGGACGCCACCGACCACCTCCACGCGATGCGGAAGCCTGCGATCGCGCAGCACGTCCCACAGCGAGCCCGCGGCACCCTCCCTGGGATCGGGCGCGCCGAAGACCAGCCGGTCCAGCCGCGCGGCGGTCACCGCTCCCGCGCACATGGTGCACGGCTCGAGCGTGACGAACAGCGTGCATCCGTCCAGCCGCCAGCGCTGCCGCGCCCGCGCCGCCTGGCGGATCGCCACGATCTCGGCATGCGCGGTGGGATCGCGGTCGGCCTCGCGGCGGTTGCGCCCCGCGCCGACCACGACGCCCGCCTCGTCCAGGATGACCGCGCCGACGGGCACGTCGGCATCGTCAGCGCCCGGGGGCGCGCCGGCGGCCTGGTCGAGCGCCAGGCGCATCCCGGGCTCGAGCGACGCGAGGTACCCGGATGTCACTATGCCTCCCGCTCACCCTCCGGCTCGCTCGTGCAGGCCCTCAGTGGCCGAGCGCGCCATCCAGGCCATCCAGGTCATCGAGGCCATCGAGCTCATCAGGGTCGTCGACGCGGCCCAGCCCGTCCCGGCCGTCGAGGCCGTCCAGCGCGCGTTCCAGCGCCGGGCCGAACCCCAGCCTGCGCGCGATGGCCTCCAGGACCTCGTACGGGTACATGTCCAGGTCGCCGGACAGCGCGCCGAGCTCCATCTCGTCGATGCCCAGGTCGGCGAAGATGGACAGGTCGCCGGCCGGGAAAACCTGGTCGAGGTCGTCATCGTCCTCGGGAATGGGTATGTCGAGGTGGTCGAGGACCTGGCGGGCGAGGGGCCAGTCCACCGAGGCAGTGAGATCAGAAAGGAACACCGAGACCTGGCTACCGATGACGCGCAGCGCAACGAAGAAGTCATCGCCAACGGCGGCGAGCCCGATGGTGCCGCCAATGCTCGGCTGCTGGCGCAGGGCGTGGATGAGGCCTTCTAGGTTCTCGGTGAGGGCCGCGGGCAGCAGTTCGACCTCCCAGGCATCGTCTTCCCTGAAGACGACGACGGAGAAATCGGCGCTGGTTACTTCGGTCATCGTCACCCCAACGGCGCGGCATCCAGGAGGGAATGGTGTCAGATTCCGGCCGGCCGCGCTGCTTGATCGCCG
>DASYXX010000506.1:0-11283 GCA_035934395.1 Streptosporangiaceae bacterium | reverse complement strand
CGCCCTGCGGGAAGTTCCCCGCGTTGAGCGCGTTGACCAGGTCCTGCCGGGTCGGGTTCCGGCCCGCCTTCAGCATGGCCTGGACGAACGCGTAGCCGACCGACTCTCCGTACAGCACGTTGCCGTCGAACGGCAGCTTCGCGATGTAGGTGTCATGGACCGTCTTGAACAGCGCGATCCAGCTGTTGCCGGTGTCGCCGAGCGAGGGGAGGTAGCCGTCGGTGATGATCCCCTGGATCAGCGTGGCGCCGAAGCTGCCGGTCTTCTTGGCGAACGTGTTCAGCAGCCCCTCGAGTGTCTGCGGGTCGGAGCCGACGTCGCTGACCACCAGCGTCGGGCTGTAGCTCAGCGTGAGCCCGCTCAGCTTCACCAGCGCGGTAATGGCCGGGATCGAGAACGACACGACGACCTGAACCCCGGCCGCCTTCATCTTGGCGACCAGGCCGCCGACCTCCTGCGCGAGGTTGGGGGCGAGGATGTTGTAGGCCTCGCGGGCCACCACCTGCGAGGCCGGGATCTCGTAGTCCAGGCCCTTGACACCGTCCATGCCGAACTCGTCATTCTGGAAGAAATAGCCGATCTTCTTGCCCTTGAAGTGCTGCTTGATGTAGCTGCCGAGGATCTTGCCTTCCCGGATGTAGTCGAGCTGATAGCCGAACGTCTCCGGGTACTTGGCGGGGTCGTTCCAGCAGTTGCAGCCGGACGCCACGAACACGTCAGGTACCTTCTGCGAGTTGAGGAACGTAACGACGTTCAGGTGGGTCGGCGTTCCGAGGCCGTTGAAGATCGCGTAGACGTTGTTCTGGAGCACCAGCTGGTGCACGACCGTGACCGTGTTGGTCGGGTTGTACCCGTCGTCGAGGTACTTGTAAGTGATCTTGCGGCCGAACACGCCGCCGTGCGCGTTCACGTACTGGAAGTACGCGTTGGCCGCGGGCGCGATCTCGGAGTAGCCCGGCGCGGCGGGACCGGTCAGCGGCTGATGGCTGCCGATGGTGATGGACGTGGCCGTGATGCCGGGCGCCGAGGGCCTCAGCGCACCGCTCGATGACGAGGGTGGCGTCGACGAGGGTGAGCTGCTGGAGCTGCACGCGGCGACCGCCAGCGCGGCGGCGGCGATGCCGGCGGCAGCAGCCAGGGGAACTCGGTGTTTTCTGTTCATGAGGTACCTTCCTTTTGGTTGTCCGTTGCCGGAGCCTCCCGGCGAAAGAAGCTGAAGGGCGCGGCCGCCGCGGGCGCGGCCGGCCCGAACAGGCGGCGCAGGCCGCCCTGGATCCCGCTGGGGAAAAGCAGCATGACCACGATCAGCACGGCGCCGTAGACCACGATCGGAATATTGGCGCCGACGCTGCTGGACAGGCCGTGGCTGGTGGCCACGTTTGTGATGTAGGGCGCCAGGTAGACCAGGACCAGGCTGCCCCAGACCGCGCCGGCCAGGCTGCCGAGCCCGCCGAGGATGGCGGCGGTGAGCAGCTGGATCGACAGCGTGAGGGCGAACGTGCCCGGCGTCGCCGACGAGTTGACGAGGGCCAGCATCGCGCCGCCCAGGCCCGCGCAGGCCGAGCTCACCACGAACGCGAGCACCTGCAGCCGGGCGACGTTCAGGCCGGACAGGGCGGCGGCCACCTCGTCGTCCTGGAGCGCGCGCCAGCTGCGCCCGATCCTGCTGTGGCGGAGGTTGGCCAGCAGCACGAAGGTGATCAGCGCGCACGCGAAGCCGAGCCAGGCGAGCCATCGGGTCGGCGGGAACGTCGAGCCGAGGAAGCCCGGGGTGTTGACGGTCACGCCCAGCCCCTGGTCGCCGCCGAAGACCCCCTGCCAGCGGCTCGTAATAGAGGGCAGCGCGACGGCGAGGAGCAGCGTGGCGCCGGCCAGGTACGGGCCGCGGAGCCTGGCCGCCGCCACGCCGACGATGCCCCCGGCGACGGCGGCGACCACCGCGCTGGCGGCCAGCACGGCCGCGAGCGCCCAGTGCAGGTGCAGCAGCACGAGCGCCGTGGTGTAGGCCCCGATGAACATGAACGCGCCGTGGCCGACCGACAGCTGGCCGCTCAGCCCGATAAGAACGGTCAGCCCGGCCACCGCGATCGCGTAGTAGCTGACCTGGGCCAGCTGATAGTCGCGGAACGCGTCGACCCTGATCGACAGCAGCAGCAGGAGCCCCGCCGCGACGATCGCGGCGGCCAGGTGCCGGAGCATCGTCATGGTCAGACCCGCCGCACGGTCGCCGTAGAGAACAGTCCCGACGGCCTGAGCATCAGCACCAGCGCGAGCGCCGCCAGGCTGCCCAGCGCGATCAGGTCGCCGCCCAGGTAGCCGCCGACGTAGCTGAGCGCGAGCCCGAGGATCAGCCCGCCCACGATCGCCCCGACCGGGCTGTCCAGCCCGCCGATCACGGCGGCCGTGAAGCCGTACACGAAGATCAGGTCCATGCTGTTCGGGAACAGGAATGTCGACGGCGTGACCAGGACACCGGCCAGGGCGCCGACGAGGCCCGCCAGGGCCCAGCCGAGCGTCAGCACCCGGCCGATCCGCACCCCGAGCAGCCGGGCCACGGTCGCGTTGAAGGCCGTCGCGCGCAGCCGCAGGCCGACCGTGGTGTAGCGGAACATCACCGCCAGCAGCAGCGAGACGACGAGCACCGCGGCCGCGATGAACACGTCGTTGCGCGACACCCCCAGGTTGGTCGACCCGACCTTCAGCCCGCTGACCGAGAACGCCGGCGGGAACGAGCGGAACTGGCCGCCGTAGATGATCCCGGCCAGGCCCTCGAGCAGCACCAATACGCCGATCGTCACGATGACCGCGTTCAGCGGCGGCTTGTTCTCCACCGGCCGCACGACGAGGCGCTCGATCACGGCGCCGAGGACCAGCCCGCAGGCCAGCGCGACCGCGAAGCCGACCCAGTAGTTGCCGGTGTGGTTGATGATGATCAGGGCGATGTAGCTGGTGAACATCGCCATGGCGCCCTGGGAGAAGTTGACGATGCGGGTGCCCCGCCAGATCAGCACCAGGGACAGGGCGATCGCCGCGTAGACCGTGCCGAAGGCGATGCCGCTGAACGTGAACTCGAGGAACAGCTGCATGTCAGAACCCCAGATAGTGACGGCGCAGGGAAACGTCGGCAGCCAGTTCGGCGGCGGAGGCGTCGGCGACCACCTTGCCGAGGTTGAGGACCAGGCCGTGGTCGGCGATGCTGAGCGCGCTGCGGGCATTCTGCTCGACCAGCAGCACGGTCAGGCCCGCGTCGTCGCGCAGCTGCCGGATCAGGTCCATGACCTGCGCGACCATCCTCGGCGCGAGGCCGAGCGACGGCTCGTCGAGCAGCAGCACGCGGGGGGACGCCATCAGCGCCCTGGCGATGACCAGGATCTGCCGCTCGCCGCCGGACAGCGTGCCCGCTGCCCGACGCCGCCGTTCGGCCAGCATGGTGAACCGGCGGTAGGCGAGGTTCAGGGCGTCGGCCCGGCCCGCCCGGTCGCGCCGGGCGAGCGCGCCGAGGCGCAGGTTCTCCTCCACGGTGAGCTCGGTAATGACCCCCTGTCCCTCGGGCACGTGCGCCACCCCGGCCCGGGCGATGTCCTCGGGATGGCGGCGGGTCAGGTTCGTGCCGCCCAGCAGGACCCTCCCGTGGCGCGGCCGGACGAACCCGCTGATCGTGCGCAGCAGCGTGGTCTTGCCGGCGCCGTTGGCGCCGAGCACCGCGGTGATCGTGCCGGCCTTGGCCGCGATCGATACGCCGTCGAGCACGGGCACCCCGCCGTAGCCGGCCACGATCTCCTCGACGGCCAGCGCGCCTGTGTCGGTCATGACTGTGTTACTCATGACCGGCCTCCCCGGCCCGCGCAACCGCGTTACTCATGACCGGCCTCCTCGGCCTGAGCATCTTTTTGCCCCCGCTCTCCACTCCGGCCGCCCTCCGCTCCCGCGGCGCCGACGCCCTCGCGCCAGACCGACTGGTCCCCGGTCCGCTCGGCCCCGCTCGCGCCGCCCTCGCCCGCGCTCACGTCGGTTCCCAGGTAGGCGGCGGTCACCGCCGGATCCGCCTGGACCTGCTCGGGCGTGCCCGTCGCGATCAGCCTGCCGAAGTCCAGCACGAAGATCGTGTCGCAGACCGACATCACCAGGTCCATCCGGTGCTCGATCACCACCACGCCGGCCTCGCCGGCCAGCGTCTTGATCAGGTCGCCGAGCTCGGGCAGCTCCTTCTCCGACAGTCCGCTCGCCGGCTCGTCGAGCAGCAGCAGCCGCGGATGCCCGACCAGCGCGCGGGCCAGCGCGACCCGCTTCCGCAGGCCGTAGGCCAGGGTCTCGGGCATGCTGTCGGCGAGGTCCTCGACCCCCACCCGGCTCAGCGCCCGCAGCGCCTCCTCCCGCAGCCGCCGCTCGTCCCGGTCCGACCTGGGCAGGCCGAGAAAGCCGGACCAGAACCCGGCCCGGGCCGAGTGGGTCGCGCCGACCATGACGTTCTCGACCACGGACAGGCCGCGGAACAGGCCGACGCCCTGCAGCGTCCGGGCGATGCCCAGGCTCGCCAGCCGGTGCGGCCTGATCCCGGTGAGCTCGTGCCCGTCAAAGGTGATCGTTCCGGACTGGGGCCTGATGAAGCCGCACGCCGCGTTCAGTAGCGTGGTCTTCCCGGCCCCGTTCGGGCCGATGATCCCGGTCACCTGGCGGGGGGCGGCGCTGAGCGAGACATCGTCGAGCGCGGTCAGCCCGCCGAACCGCACGGTGACGCCGCCGATGTCGAGACCGCCGGGCGCCGCGGGCGATGGGCCGACCAGTCCCGCCACGGATGAACCTTCATTCATCGGGCCGTTCCTCGCATGATGAGGCATGACTGGCGCGTTATGAACCTCTATTCAGTACCTACGGCGGGCTCATCGCAAGGCCCAGTGCGAGAGTCGGTGCCGATTCGTTGCCGATCCGAGACCGAGAGTGTCCGGGGACGGCCGCGGTCAGGCGGACCGGGAGCTGACCTCGCGGTGGCCGTGCAGCGTCGCCAGGTCGGCCGCGGCGCGGCCGGAATACCAGCCCTCGGAATCGGTGGCCCGCGTCGCGCGGCCGCGGGTCAGCGAACCGCCGAACATCGCGTCGACGGCGTCGTCGACGGCCTGGTTCCTGGCCGCGAGGACCGGCAGCAGGCTGCGTCCCGGCGCTGCCGCGGCTGCCTGGCGTTCGGCCTCCTCCGCGACCCCCGCGAGCCGCTCCCCGATCCGGATCGCGTAGGCCACCAGGAACGACTGGCGGAAGGCGCGGGTGTGCGAGCGGCCGTAGGCGTCCCGCTTCGCGCCGGCCCGCAGCATCGCGGTGTTCGCCTGCACGAGCAGCGAGGTGAACAGCAGCTCGACCGCGTCGAGGTCGGCGGCGAAGCCGATGACCGCGGACATGCCCAGGCGCTCGTACTGGACGCTGCGGCAGCGGTTCGCTGTGGCCACGGCGCTGAGCAGGGACGCCTTCGCCGCCTGGTACGGGTTGTCCACCGGGAGCCGACGGCTGGCCGGCTCGTCCTCGCGCCCCGCCTCGGCGGCCAGCAGCGCGTGGTCGATGCTGTACTTGGCCATCAGCTCCTGCGCCCGGGCGGACAGCGCCTCGGCCTCCTCGGCGAACTCGGTCGACTCGGCCTTCGCCAGCAGCGCGCGGATCTTGCTCAGCACCCGCTCGTCCGCCGCCCGCCGCGGATTCGCGGCCCACGACGGCCCCGGGCGCGCGGTTCCGGGCAGCGGGCACAGCCGGGGCAGGACTACCAGGTGGTACAGCACGTGGAGCAGCTCGAGCCCGGTGCGCACCGCGTCCTCCGGGCGGCACCCACGCCTGGCGCCCCACCGGGCGAGGTAGGCGGCGGCGTCGTTCCCCCACCAGACCGCGCAGCCGAGCGCGGCCAGCTGCGCATGCCAGCGGTCGTCCACGGTGGCCGCGGGGTACGCCCGCATCTCGTCGGCGATCATGTCGGCGGCCATCCGCGCGTGCGGGTCGCCCAGCGCCCGGCCGACGTGCCGCACCAGCTCCGCGGGCTGCCAGCCGTGCCGCCACGCGGCGGTGACCGCCACGCAGAGGCGGCCGACCAGCTCCCGGCTCACGATCGCATCCAGGCCCGGCAGGCCCTGGCCGCCCAGCGCGGCCACGTACGTTAGGAATATCTCGGCGGAACCCTCCGCCAGGGCGCGCAGCGCTTCGCTGATGCCCAGCGCGGCGAACTCTCGCAGCGAGGGTTCTCCCGGCCTCGGTGGCGGAGGCGCCTGCGTCCTCGGCCGTGACGGCCCCGGCGGCGGCGTCCCGGGCCCGCCCGCTCGGGCCTGGGCCATGCGGCGCCGCTGGCGTTCCTTATCCTTCTTCAGCCGCCGCTGCCGAGCTGCCTTGCCCATGACAGGGAACCTCCGTGAGTCGGGCCTTGCGCACACGCTGCCACCGGGCACCGACAATTCCGCCGAGGCGCGCCGACCCGGAAGGCACTTCACCGACCGGCTCGGCCGAGGTCCGTTACATATGTCATTTGCGCGCGCTCACAGCCCGCGGCGAGGATGGTTGAGTGACTCAGGACGGACCAGCGGAGTCGGCGGTGGCGGCCGACGAGGTACCCGAGTGGGCGCGCGGGGTCAGCACCGTTGCCGTGCTGACCGGGGCCGGGGTCTCCACCGACTCCGGCATCCCGGACTTCCGCGGGCCGCAGGGCATCTGGACGAAGAACCCGGCGGCGGAGAAGCTGTCCACGTACCAGGCCTACATGACCGATCCCGAGCTGCGCCGCCGGTCATGGCGCGCCAGGCTGGCGCACCCCGCGTGGGCCGCCGAGCCCAACCCGGCGCACCGCGCCCTCGCCCGACTGGCCTGCAGCGCCATCGACACCCAGGTGATCACGCAGAATATCGACGGGCTGCACCAGCGGGCCGGCACGCCGCACGAACGGGTCATCGAGCTGCACGGCACGATGTTCGGCGTGGTGTGCACCAGCTGCGGCGACCGCACGGAGATGGCCGCCGCGCTCGACCGGGTCCGGGCCGGCGAGGACGACCCGCCGTGCGCGCGGTGCGGCGGAATCCTCAAGTCGGCCACCGTGATGTTCGGCCAGCCGCTGGACCCGGGCGTGTTCGACCGCGCCGCCGCCGCGGCTACGTACTGCGACCTCTTCCTGGCCATCGGCAGCACGCTCACCGTCGAGCCCGCCGCCTCGCTGTGCGGCGTCGCCGCCGAGGCCGGCGCCAGCCTGGTCATCGTCAACCGTGACCCCACGCCTTACGACCAGGTTGCCACCGCCGTCATCCGCGACCCCATCGGCGAGGCCATCCCCCGCATCACCGACCAGCTCCTGCAGCCCCAGGCCACCTGACCCCGCCCTGGCGCCGCATTCAGCGTCATGGGCCGCCACGGCGTGTTTCCAGCGGGGCGCGTGAGGCCGGTGTGACGCATCTGCCCGTTCCGCCGGCTTCGCGGCTGCGCGGAGTCCCCGGGGAATTGGGTGAATTGTGGTCGATGGGCCATGGGTGCGTTTCCTTTGGAGTGACCTCTTTAGGTTTAGGCGGCGAGCTGGTCGGTGTGGGGGTAGTTGCGCTGGCGTTCTTGCTGGAGGTGGTAGGTCCAGTAGGCGTCGAAGTCGCCGTTGGCGTGCAGGGCGCGGAGTTTGAGGATGGCTTCGGCGGTGTCGATCCCCCAGCGGGCGCCGGTGATGTCCATGCGGTCTTTGACCAGGTGGCGGCAGGTGCCTTCGATGACGCCGCTGGAGATGGGCCAGCCGGCGGCCAGGGCGGTGGGGTAGTCGAGGTAGGGGGCTTTGGCGTCGAGGTAGTCCGCGGCGGTGCTGGCCTGGCGGCGCTGGGCGGCGGTGAGCTGGCCGTTGGCGGTGATGGCATCGCGGATGGCGGCAGCGACAGGCCTGGCGTGGCCGCGCAGGATCGCGCGGGCGCGGGCGCGCACCCAGGGCGCGGCACCGGGGCTGGCCTGGGGGAACAAGCACCAGGCGGCGTCCCACAGGTGCTCGATGACGTGGATGAGGTCGCAGAGGATGGGGATGGTCACGCCGCGGGCGCGGGCCTCGGCGCGGATGCGGGCCAGCTGGTGGACGTTGCCGTCGGCCAGGGCGATCCAGGTGCGCTCGTGGCCGGGGTCGCGGCGGTCGGCCTCGGCGAACACGGCGGCCACGACAGCCGCGGCGTCGGTGGCGACGCTGGCGGTCACCCACTTGCTGGTGGCGCGGGGAGCGGCAGGCCGCGGCCTGGCCCGCGGCCGGGGCCCGGTGATGATGTCCGCTGCGGTGCGGGGGGCGGGGATGACATCGAACACCGCGCCGACCTCGGCCATCCGCTTGCGGGTGGCGACCTCGCCGCGTGAGAGCCGGCCCTCCTGCCGGGGCACCGACCGGGCGGCCTTGCGGGCGGCCTCGGGGCGCAGCTGCCCGGGCAGCACCCTGATGCCCTTAGCGTCGCACGACACCGCCAGCACCGTCCCGGGAGCCGCCCGCGGCGGCGGCCGGTGCTCGCGGCCGGCGTAAAACCCGGCGAAATCGGCGGCGGCCCGGGCGATCAGCCCGGTGGCCTGCCGGGTGCCCACCCGCACCCCGGTCGCGCGCTCCACCGCCGCGCACGCCTGGGCGACCGACCCGCGCGGCGCCTCGATGGCCAGCAGCCGGCCCAGCCCGTGCGAGTGCTTTTCCGGCGGCAGGTTCAGCTGCGCGTCCGCCGGGTGCACGTTCGGCGCCCCAGGCGCACGGTAGGCGATCCGCGACACCGTGACCGGCCCGAACACGCTCGACAGCGACCGGCAGTGCCCCGCCTCGGCCCGGGTCCGGGCGATCCCCTCCGGGCCGGTCACCCGCTCCTGGCGCTGCTCGCGAGCCGCCCGCAAATCCAGGTGATCTTGCTCCAGCAGCCGCATCATCTCCCGGTTCCGGGCCTCCAGCTGCTCCTCCAGCTGCGCATGCGTTAACTCCGCCGACTCCGCGCTCCGCAGCCACCCCACGATCCCCGCGAACGCCTCCACCGACCGGACGAAGCTTTCTTCGTCCAGCTCACGCGCGTACTCTGGCATCGGGCTCCTCCTGTCCATCCCGGGTCTGTGAACAACCAGGAATGTAACGGGACGGAGCCCTCAGCATGCCCCCGCCCAGACAACCCAGCCACCGCACCCTGGGTCGGACCCCTCACTCCAAAGGAAACGCACCCATGGCCCATCGACCACCCTCTCTATGGGGGTCGATGGCCCATCGACCACACGGCCAGCCCGCGCGGGAAACGCGAAAGCCGCATAACCCGGCCGTCGGCTCGCGGAGCGGGCCGTCCGGCTTATTCTGCTTGCCAGCAAAGCGCATAATGACCGATAGGCGAGAGCCTTCGCGGGTCACGCTGCGACTAGGGACGAGGAAGCTGGCTGGCGGCCTTGGCTGATGCTGCACAAGATCTCCTGGGGTCGATCGGGCGGGTGACAGTCTCCATACCGGCCGGAGGGCCTGGCGAGGTGCTGCTCCCGATACGCGGCGGGACCGAGGCGTTCGCGGCCTGGTCGGACGAGCCGGTACCCAGGCACAGCCGGGTTGTAGTCGTCGAGTGCATGTCGGCTCGTTCCGTCTTCGTGACCCGTCTTCCCTAAGCGATCCGACCTGGAGACTCCCATGTTTTTCTGGCGCGTACCCGCCCCCAACGAGGCCCTGCTGATCTCTGGGTCGAAGCGTCGGCGCGACGACACGCAGTTCCGCATCGTCACGGGCCACGGCAGCTTCGTGATCCCGATCAAGCAGAAGGCCCGGGCGCTCTCCCTGGCCTTGCAGGAAGCGGAAATCGTCGAGGATTGCATCACCAACCAGGGCATCCGCCTCAACGTGCGGGCCGTCGCCGCGTTCAAGGTCGGAGACGACCCGGCGTCGATCGCCAATGCCGCCCGCCGGTTCCTGTCCGAGCAGGACCGGATGGAAGTCCTTGTCGGCCGGGTGTTCGCCGGGCACCTCCGGTCGATCATCGGCGGGCTCACGGTCGAGCAGATCATCAGGGAGCGCGACCGCGTGGCCCAGGAAATCAAGGACGGCAGCCACGCCGAGATGGAGAAGCTGGGCATCGTCGTGGACGCCCTGGAGATCCAGGAGATCGAGGACTCCTCCGAGTACATCAGCAACCTGGCCGCCCCGCATGCGGCGGCTGTGGCCAGCCAGGCCCGCATCGCCCGGGCGCAGGCCGACCAGGCCGCGGCCGAGCATGAACAGCAAGCTGCGGCCATGAAAGCCCAGTACGAGCGCGATCTGAGAATCAAGCAGTCCGGCTTCCTGGCGGAGGTCGAGGAGGCCAGGGCCCGCGCCGCGCAGGCCGGACCGCTGGCCGAGGCCCGGGCGTCCCAGGAGGTCATCGAGCAGCAGACCGCGCTGGCCCAGCGTCGTGCCGACCTGGCGGCGCAGCGTCTGGAGGCCGAGGTCAGGCGGCCGGCCGACGCCGAGGCCTACAAGCAGCGCACGCTCGCCGAAGCCGAGCGTGACCAGGCCAAGTTCACCGCGGAGGGCGACGCCTACCGGAGGACGACGGTGGCCAGGGCGGAAGCCGAGGCGGCCACGATTCAGGCCGACGCCGCGGCCTATGCCGAGCGAGCAACGGCGGGGGCCCAGGCCGACGCCAACAGGTCGCGGGCCGCCTCGCTCGCGGACGGCAACCAGGAGCTCATCGCCGCCAGCCGCATCATCGAGGCCCTGCCGGCGCTGGTGGCCGCGGCCGCCCAGGGCATCGCGGCCTCGAACCTGACGATCCTCAATGGAACCGAGGGGGTCAATCAGGTCGTAGCCGGCCTGGTCGGCCAGGGCCTCTCCATCCTTGACACGCTAAGGAGGTCGACCGCCGCGGCCGGGGCCAGTAACGGCCCGGTCCCGGTGAGAGCCGCCGGGGTCGGCGCGGCGCAGACGAATGTGGCCGGGGATGGTGCCGTCGCCGAGACGGGTGCGACCGAGGTCAGCGCCGCCGAGGTCGGCGCCGCCGCGATCAGCGCCGCCGAGGTCGGCTCCGCAAGCGCCGCCGAGGTCCGCGCCGCAAGCGCCGCCGAGGCCGGGGCGGCACCCGCGGGCGGTCAGTAGGCCGGCGTCGGCGGGATGGGCTGGCCTGCCCGGACGGCCGCGACGACCGCGGCCGCATCGGCCTGGCGGTACTCCTCGCCGTAGACCGCCCCGGCCCGGCGTGGGGCCTCCATCACGCCGCAGCCGTCGATGCCCGCCAGGTCGACCGGCACGTAGCCGGCCTTCCCGACCAGCTCGGCCACGGCGGCCTTGGCGTCCGCGTCATCGCCGGCGATCCACTGCACCACCCGGCCGTCGCCCGTCCG
>DASYXX010000418.1:0-4839 GCA_035934395.1 Streptosporangiaceae bacterium | reverse complement strand
CCGCCGGGTCAGTACGTGACCAGCGACTTCCCGGTGCTGTCCGCGGGCCCGACGCCGCATACCCCGCTGGACCAGTGGACGTTCTCGATCAGGCAAGAGGGCACCCCGACGAAGTCCTGGACCTGGACCGAGCTGCGCGCGCTGCCGGCCGAGACCATCAGCGTGGACATCCACTGCGTCACCCGCTGGTCGAAGCTCGACACGCACTGGCAGGCGGTGTCGCTGGACACGCTGCTCGCGCAGGTCGAGCACGACGCCGAGTACGTGCTGGCGTTCTCCGACGGCGGCTACTCGACGAACCTGCCGCTGGCGGACATCACCGGCGGCCAGGCCTGGGTGGCGTTCGGGTACGACGGCGGCCCGCTGCCCCCTGAGCACGGCGGCCCCGCGCGGCTGCTGGTGCCGCACCTCTACTTCTGGAAGAGCGCCAAGTGGGTGCGGGGCCTCGAGCTGCGCGACGAGGACGAGCCGGGCTTCTGGGAGACCTACGGCTACCACATGTACGGAGACCCATGGAAGGAACAGCGGTACGCGGGCGACTGACCTGGCAGGTCGCCACCGTCGGCCAGGTGATCGACGAGACGGCCAGCGTCCGCACGATCGAGCTGCAGGTGCCCGACTGGGCGGGCCACCGCGCCGGGCAGCACCTGGACGTGCGGCTGACCGCCGAGGACGGCTATGCCGCCGAGCGCTCGTACTCGATCGCCTCGGCGCCCGGCGAGCCGGTCGCGATCACGGTGGAGCGGCTGGAGGACGGCGAGGTCTCGCCGTACCTCACCGAGGAGCTGCGGGCCGGCGACGACCTGGAGCTGCGCGGCCCGATCGGCGGCTACTTCGTCTGGGACGGCCAGCACGACATCGGCCCGCTGCTGCTGGTGGCCGGCGGTTCCGGGGTGGTACCGCTCCGGTCGATCCTGCGGCACCGCGAGCGGACCGGCAGCACAGTGCCCACCCGGATGCTGTACTCGTCCCGCTCGCTGCCGGACGTGATCTACCGCGCCGAGCTTGACCGCGACAACGGCGGGGGAGTGGAAGTGATCTACACCCTGACCCGGGCTCAGCCGCCCGGCTGGACCGGCCGCGCGGGCCGTGTCAACGCCGCGATGCTGGCCGAGGTCGCCTGGCCCGCCGGGCAGGACCCGATCGCGTTCGTGTGCGGGCCGACTCCGTTTGTCGAGGCCGTGGCCGAGGGGCTGGTCGGGCTCGGCTACCCGCCGCCGCGCGTGAAGACCGAGCGGTTCGGCGCCACCGGGACGGGAGCGGCGGGAGGATCCTGATGGACGCACTAGACGGCAACGCGATCGGCGGCCTGCTGCACGAGGTCTTCGGCACCGAGATGACCGCCGCGATCGGGACGTGCGCGACCTGCGGTGCCGTGGCCCCGGTGGCGGAGACCGTGGTGTACCTGCGCGCTCCGGGCACGGTGGCCCGCTGCCGCATCTGCACCAGCGTGCTGATGGTCTTCGTGAAGGTCAGGGACGTGAACTGCGTCGACCTGCGCGGCCTCGCCGCGCTGGAGGCCAGCTCGCACGGGTAGTACGGCCCGCCGCCCGGGGTTTCCACAGGCCCGCTGGCCTGTCCACAGGGCGCGGGCTCCGACCAGCCTGCTGGCGGAATCCCGCCGTGCACGCCTGCCCGCGCACGAGGAACCGTTGTCCACAGGCGAGGCGCCTTTATTCACATAACGGACGTGGCCGGCGCGCGGTCACCCCGGCCGTTATCCGAGACTTGCCCTTTGTTTGCCGGTTTGTTCGCTGTACGCTAAGCGGCTATCGGGCGTGCCGAGCCTTCCTGGGAGGCGGTCGATGAAGCTCTCCTCTCGTGCTGGCGCCGCGGGCGCCAGCATCTGTGCCGCGGTGGTCATGCTGAGCATGGCGGCCCCCGCGCAGGCAGCCGTCACGGGCTGGCGCCAGTTCTTCAGGCAGCATTACGGCGCGCCGGGGAACTTCTCCGGCTACATGGCCGTAGCCGCCCCAGGGAAGAGCGATGCGTGGGCGTTCGGCGGCACGGCCCTGAGCGGCGGAACGGCGCCGTCCGGCTCGCCGGTCGCCGAGCGCTGGAACGGCAGGGCCTGGCGCGGCAGCCCGCTGCCGGCCGGCCTGCACGACACCATCATCGCCGCGAGCGCGCCCTCGGCCACCGACATCTGGGCGGTGACCCACTTCGGCGGCTACGTCCTGCACTGGAACGGCACCCGCTGGTCGCTGGCCAAGCGACTTCCCGGTGCTGTTGGCGGGCAGCTGACCGGGGTCACCGCGCTCAGCACGGACGACGTGTGGGTGTTCGGCGGCGGCGGGTCCACCGGAGGGCTGGGCACCTGGCACTTCAACGGCCGCGTCTGGCGGCACTGGACAGGCAACGCCAGCGGCCTGGAGAACGCCAGCGCGGTGTCCCCGACGAATATCTGGGCGATCGGCGGGCTGCTGACGCCCTTCAGCGCCATCATGCATTTCAACGGCAGGTCGTGGCGCCCGGTGACCGCTAAGGCGCTGTCCGGCCTGGGCTTCGCGGAGATCCGCGCACTCACCCGCAACGACATATGGGCCACCGCCATAGCGGGGAGGAGCAATACCCCAGCGTGGCTGGTGCACTTCAACGGCACCCAGTGGACGCGCATCAGAATCCCTTGGAAGGTCGTTCCAGACCGCATCACCGCGGATGGGCAGGGCGGCCTGTGGCTGACCGCCGTCGGGCTCACCACCGGTCAGCCGTTCGTCGTGCACCGGACGGCCTCGGGCCGCTGGAGCCGCACCCCCCTCAGCACACTTCTGTTCGGCCTGGCGCTCATCCCCGGCACTGCCTCCTTGTGGGGGGTCGGCTCGGCAACGGCAAGAACCGGCGGTAACGCGGTCATCTGGGCCTACGGAAAGGTCTGACCGCGGGGGCTGGCGATCGCTGACGATCTGGGCCAGGATGCCGGGGGCCACCTGGCCATGTACGACGACCAGCAGACATAATTCGCCGGCCTGATCGACTTCCTGCTCAGCTCGCGGTAGCGCGGCCCCGGCCGCGGTCACTAGGCTCGGCGGATGGTAACCGAGGCCGATCTCGAGCTGAGCGACGGCCGCACGTTGCACTACTACGACGCCGACGGGGACGATGCAGGCGACCGCCTCGCCGTGTTCTGGCACCACGGCACGCCGAACACCGGCGAGCCCCCGCAGCCGCTGTTCCCCGCCGCCGACCAGCGCGGCATCCGCTGGGTGTCCTACGACCGGCCCTCGTACGGCGGATCATCTCCCCGCCCGGGCCGCGACGTGGCCTCGGCCGCCGCCGACGTGGGCCGCATCGCGGATGCGCTCGGCCTGGACCGGTTCGCGGTCATGGGTCATTCCGGGGGCGGCCCGCACGCCCTGGCGTGCGGAGCGCTGCTGCCCGAGCGCGTCCTGTGCGTGATCAGCGTGTCCGGGCTGGCGCCGTTCGGCGCCGAGGGCCTCGACTGGTTCGCCGGAATGGCCCCTTCGGGCGAGCGGGAGCTCCGCGCGGCCGTCGCCGGGCGCGCGGCGCTGGAGAGCCTCCTCGCGGCCGAGTTCGCGCCGGAGGCCGAGGACGAGCCCGAGCCCGAAGGCGAGCCGGGAGCGTTCACCGCGGCCGACGAGGCCGCGCTGTCGGGTCCCTGGTCCTGGCTGGCGGGCGTGGCCGGGCAGGCGATCCGGGGCGGCCTGAGCGGGATGGTCGACGACGACCTGGCCTACGTGGCCCCGTGGGGGTTCGACCCGGCGCAGGTGCGGCAGCCGGTCCTGGTCATGCACGGTGAGCAGGACCGGATGGTGCCCAGCACGCACGGGACATGGCTCGCGAGCCGCTGCCCGTCGGCTCGGCTGCGGCTGTTCCCCCACGACGGGCACGTCTCGGTCCTCAACACGGCCGAGGTGGCCATGGACTGGCTCCGGGACCACGCCGCGCCGGGGTGATGCGGGCCAATCCGCCGGATGCCTCCTACGGCGCCTCGAAATCGGCGGAATGGTCGCTGACCAACGGCATCCGCCTCAAGCTCGCCCGTCAGGGCACCCTCGTCGTCGGCGTCCACGCCGGCGTCATCGACACCGACATGGCCGCGCGGATCGACGCGCCCAGGAGGTCTGGGGCACCTTGACCCAGGGTGCCCGCTTGCACCGGACTCTCATTCATAACTTTCTGCGCACAAGTCACCCCAAGATCATCCTGCGCTGATAGTGCAGGTCTAGGCTCCTGCTGAAATTACCGGCATATCCGATTGAGGACCGGTGGCCCGTGCGACGAATGGTGTTCTCTCGAGGGGCTGCCGTTATCACGGCCGGCCTGCTCGCTGCCGGGCTGATGGCCGTATCAGCCGCCGCTGCCACGTCCGCCACGTCGGGCCGGGCCTCTGCCGGGCAGCCTGCCCGCCGCTCCGCCGCCTCCCCCGCGCATGCCGGGCTGGCGCGGTCCGCGGTGACGCAGGCCCAGCGGTGGCTGCTGGCAGACCAGCGCGCCTACGCCGCCCAGCGGACCGGCGGCGCGATCACGGGCATCGCCGAGGCTCCGGGCGCCGCGCCGCTCGAGGGCATCTGCGTCACCGCCACCGGCCCGTCCGGTGCGCGTCTGGACATGACCCGGCAGGACGGCCGGTTCCTCATCTCCGGACTGCGGCCGGGCTCGTACTCGCTGGAGTACCGCGACTGCGGCCACCCTGGCCGCTTCATGCAGCAGTGGTACGGCGGCACGATGACCCAGGCTGGTTCCAGGCCGGTGCTGGTCAGCGGCTCCGGCCTGGTCCCGGTGGCGCCGGTCACGCTGCAGCGGCCGGCGCTGGACGCCAGCCAGCTGGCGCTCCCCGCTTTGGCGGCCGGCTCGGGCAGGGCCCTGCTGGCCCGTGTG
>DASYXX010000376.1:0-2935 GCA_035934395.1 Streptosporangiaceae bacterium | reverse complement strand
TCCGGCTGGCCTCGACCCCCTGCGCGCGCAGCCAGGCGGCCCGCGCCACCAGCGTTCCCGTCTTCCCGGTCCCGGCCCCGGCCAGCACCAGCAGCGGACCGTCGGCGTGCGTCGCGGCCCGGCGCTGCTCGTCGTTCAGTTCGTCGAGCATGCCTGCCGCTTCGAACATGAACACGAATGTAGCGAGCCCGGATTCAGCGGACCAGCATCCGCGCCGGCCTCTGTACCATTCCGGCAGGAATCACCCGCGCGTCCAGAGCCCGGGGCCGGAGCCAGGCGGAGCCTCCGCCCGGGGCCGCGGATAAGCGATGCGCCCGGCCGTTGGTGCGCGGGCGGCGCATCAGCGCCAGCCTGGAGGCGAGCGTGTCCAGGTCCGTCCAGCAGGCCTGCAGGTGGCGCTCTCCGCCGACGAACCTGGTCCGCCCGTTCAGGATCCTGGTGTTGTCGAGAATGAGGCAGTCCCCGGGGCGGAGCCGGAACGTCAGCATCTGTGCCGGGCACCGGATCGTGTCGGCGAAGGCCCGGTAGGCGGCGTAGAACGCGACGGTCTCGCTGGCCGGCCGTCGTAGCGGCTGCATGTGGCGGAAATTGAGCCGGATTTCCCTGATCCGCTGCCGCGGGTCGACGCCGATGATCGGCCGGGTGGCGCGCAGCTCGGCCAGCGCGCCGGTGTAGGCGAACGTCACCTCGCTGCTGGTCAGCGCGGTAAAGGCGGCGGGGTCCTGCTCGCGCAGCGAGGCGGCCGCGTGGAAGCCGTCCACGAGGGTGGATTCGCCTCCCTCGGTGGCGTCCTCGAGGCAGTGCAGCAGCTTGAGGGTCGGCACCGGGTCGCGGAACGGCTGGGCGGTGTGCGGTATCAGCGGCCGGCTCGTGAATGCCTGATCGGGCGGCTGCGCCCCTAGATGGACGTCGATGACCTGCCCGAGCTCGGTCTCCCGCACGAAGCCGAAGCTCTGCGCCACGCTCAGGACCGCCCCTGGCTCGCGGGGCACGTCACGGAGCACGACGAACCCGTCGCGCAGCACCGCCGACAGGCACGCCTGCTGATGCGTCGCGTCGGCGCGGTACAGCGGCCACGACCCCTGCGGAAAGGCCCGGGAGATCTCGTCCGCCGACCATAGCCGCTTGGCGTCCTCGGTGCGTTCATCCTCGCCACCGAAGGCTTCGGCCCCCGGCCCGCCGTCCCCGGAGCGCCCGGCAGACCCGCCGGCCTGGTCGTCATCCATCGCGAACTGGCGCAGCCAGCCGACGTCGAAGACGGAAGCGTGCGCGTCCGGGCCGAACACGACCTCGACCCGGTCACCCACCCGGCGCGCTGTGGTCACCGAGGTGTCTTCGGGCACGTCCGTGATGCTGACCAGCCGCTCGCCGCTGCGGGGATCCAGGCACTTGGCGCACGGGCAGTTGACGCGCAGCCAGATCGCTGGGAGCCCGAACAGCAGCCGACCTGCCCCGGCCGGGGACGTCCCGGCGTTGACGGGACGCCCACCACGTTCGGGCGACTTGTCCGCCTCGCCTGTCACGTCACACCGCCGCTCCCCGGGCTGAGCTCACGCACGCTGCCCGACGCGGTGAGCCGGTTTACGCTGGGTATTCCAGAAACGGTTGAGTCTACTGTTCCCTGATCCTGCTCGGCTAGAGGCCATGCGCGCCAGAAGTGCACCAGAACATGATCATTGGAAACGTAGCTATGTCAACAGGTTTAGGGTAATTCCTGCTAGTCGGCCTGCGCGCCATGTTATTGGAGCGACGCGACGCTCTCAGAGACGGAAGCCATTAGCGAGAATGGCGCGGTCGCTCTTCACGGAGCCCTGCCTCGCCGGGGCTCTCAGCTGACCGGACCACGGCCGGGCGGGCCAAAGCTTCCGTGAGCGGGAGCGCGCCCCCGTCGCGCTCAGCTCAGCCCGACCCGGCCGTGGCCGTTGGCGTACAGGAGCCCGATGGGGGCCGAGCCCCCTTACGCCAAGTTATCGATCGACCTCGCAGCGTTAGCATAGCGGATGGGGACGAGTTTCACTGGACAACCGCACAACTGATTAGCCGGGGAGCCTTGCTGCGCCGCAGACGTCGCGACCGGGCGGAAATGGCGCGGCGGGCACTATAACGCCATTAGGTCCGGCGTGCCCGGCGACACGCCGGACCGGCCGGCCTGCTGACGAAGTTTGGCGGCCTCGAGCGCCGATTTCTGGCCGACGACGAGCCCTGGGGCCGCCTTTCGGTCGTTGCCAGGCCGGTCCGGACCTCTGCGGACAATTGTGTCGGGCCGGTAGCGCGGCCGAAGTACTGTACGCTCCGGGCATGGAGATTGACCCCGCGTCAGGCTGGCCACTGTCAGCCCAGCTGGCGCAGCTACTACGGGAGCTGATCCGGTCAGGACAGCTCGCGCCCGGTGACCGGGTGCCGAGCGAGCCGCAGCTGGCGCGCGACCACGCCGTGTCCAGAGATACAGCGCAGCGCGCGCTGGCCATGCTGGCCGAGGAAGGCCTGATAACGCGTCGCCGGGGAGTCGGGTCAATCGTCGCGCCCGTGGCTCCGGTCACCGAGGTGCGGGCGGCGCCCGGGGCGCGGATCTCCGCCCGGCTCCCGACGGCGGCCGAGCGGGACGCTGTCAAGGCCGGAATGTGGGTTCCGATGCTGGCCGTGGCCGAGCCCGGCTGGCCCGAGCAGCTTTATCCAGCGGACCGGGTCGTGGTCGTCGTCCCGGCCGAGGACATGGAACCCGCCACAGACCCGGCTCGTTCCGCGGCTGCCGACGTGTAGCGTCCTCGCCGCGGCCCGCGCACTCCTCGCTCCTGACGCCTCAGACACCGCTTCCTCACCACCCGAGCTCGTCGAGCCGGGCATCGTCGATGCCGAAATGGTGGCCGACCTCGTGGATGACCGTGCGGCGCACCTGCTCGACCACCTGCTCCTCCGTGTCGCAGATCGCGCAGAT
>DASYXX010000344.1:0-7006 GCA_035934395.1 Streptosporangiaceae bacterium | reverse complement strand
GCCGCCCGGGCCGGGCCGGGCCGGGCCGCGGCCGTCCCGGCCGACCCCCAGCCGCACGAGGCTCATGCTGGGCGCCGTAGGCACGGCAATCGTCGTGGTCGCCGTGGTCGTGGCGTTCGCCCTGTCGAAACACTCGCCGACGGGCACGCCGGCGCCGCATACCTCGTCCTCGACGTCGTCGCCGGCATCCGCCCTGGCCTCGCGGCAGGCGGCCGCCGTGGACACCCTGCTGACCACGAGCGCGGCCACCAGGAAGTCGCTCGTCGTGGCGATCAGGCAGGCCGGCAACTGCGTGCACCTGCCCCGGGCGGTGGCCCGCATCCAGCGGGTCGTGAACCAGCGCAGCGCCGAGTACAACCACGCGCTGGCGCTGTCGACGGCCGCCATGGCCAGGGGCGCGACCGTGAAGTCCGACCTGATCGCGGCGCTGCGTAACTCGCTGGGCGCCGACCGCGACTACCTGACCTGGGCCCGGCAGCAGCTGAACTCCGGGTGCACGCCGACTTCTCAGTCCAGCGCGTACCAGGCCGCGCTGGCCGCCGACCGGCAGGCCGACTCGTCGAAGGCCGCTTTCGTCCAGGTGTGGAACTCCCTCGCGGCCCGGTACGGCGTCCGGCAGAAGACGCCCGGCGAAATTTAGAGGCCAGACCCGCAGCAGCCGTCCCGTGAGCCGCGTGTCAGCCCGCCGCGCCGGGACGATCCTCGCCAGCGGGCTGGCGATCGCCGTCGTCGCGGGCTCGGTTCTCTTGTTGTCCCAGCATGACCCGGCCCGGCGGGTGCCGCCGTCCCGGGCGGTGTCGGCGGCGCGCCGGCTGCGGCCGGACCCGCTGACCGGCCGGGCCACCTCGTTCCTGGCCACCCGCGAGGGCACCGTGCTGGCCGCCGTTTACGACGTGGACACGCGACAGACCTGGACCGTCGGGCAGGGACCTCCGCAGGCCGAGGCGAGCGTGGTCAAGGTCGACATCCTCGAGGCACTGCTCGTCCAGCGGGGTCGCAACGGACTGACCCGCCGCGAGGCGGCGCTGGCCAGGCTCATGATCGAGCGGAGCGACAACCGCGCGTCCACGGACCTGTGGCGCGCGGTCGGGGGAGCGCGGGGGGTCCGCTCGTTCAACGCCGCAGCCGGGCTCGCGCGCACCTCGCCGTCGGCGTGCGTCGTCTGCGCTGGGTTCCCGTGGCCGGGCTGGGGGCTGACGACCAGCACGCCGGCCGACCAGATCTCGTTGCTGCGGCAGCTCGCCGGGCCAGGCCCGCTCCTGTCCGACGCCGACCGCCGTTACGTGCTGGGGCTGATGGGGGACGTGATCCCCAGCCAGCGATGGGGGATCACCGCTGGCGTCTCGCCCCACGCCACCGTGGCCCTGAAGGACGGCTGGCTGCCCCTCGACGCCGCGCGGAGAGACTGGCAGGTCAACAGCATCGGGTGGGTCACCGGCGGGGGACGGGACTACCTCATCGCGGTCCTCAGCACCGGGAACCCGACGCCGCGGTACGGCGTGACGACGATCGCCAGGCTCTCGTCGATCGTCTGGCAGGAGCTGGGCTGACAACCTCGGCCCAGCCCTGGCCAGCCGTACTTTCAGTCCCGTGAGTGCGACGAATGCGAGACCTCGTCCCAGGTGTCGCCGTGAACGGGCAGCCTTTCCGCTGCCGGGGCAGAAGGTGGGCGATACGCCTGCCGGATGCTTCGCGAGTCGGAGATGACGGCAAGTCCGGCGTCGACGACGAAGAGCAGTATGGCGACGTCGTTGAGAGCCCCGGCAGCGCCGGAATTCGGGAACAGCTGCGCCAGGCCCCAGGCCGAGAAGGCGAGCACCGCGACGAGACGCATCAAGCCATGTCGTGCCTTGGGCGGATGCGCGATGCTCACTGCGGCGATAGCGCCGGCGACCAGCAGCAACGGAGCGGCCGACACGGCGGCGTGGTGAGACCACTGGACGCTCCGGCCGATCCCGTCAGCAGAGATCAGCAGGATGCTCACGCCGATGGAGGTCACGCCAAGCGCGATTGCGGCCGAGAGCCGGACGCACGGTGCGGCAGCTTGCTGAGACTGATTCACGGTGTCCACGGTAACGAGGCGCTGGCGGGCGCCATTCAGCGCGTCTCGGGATCGGCACGGCGCCGGCGGGCGGGCGGCGGCGGCACCAGCTTTCCGGCGAGGGCACGCTCGGCCGGGATCACAACCAGTTTCCCGTCACGGGTTCGTACCGTGAAGGACAGGGCGTCGGCTTCCTCCAGAATGCCCAGCACGTCGGCTATCTGCTCGCCGTCACCCGGTCCTGGCCGGCGCCACCTGATCACGACTCGCTTGCCGACGTCGGCGGGAGTAATCCGAACCACCATCCTGAAACGCATGCTGGTCACGATAGGCGACTGATTCAGAAGCCGTGCAGATCCGCAATCTGCCTGGCGGTCTCGGCGATCCGGGCGCGCAGCTCCGGTGGGTGCACGACCTCGACCTCGGCCCCGAGGGCCAGCATGTCGAGCACCGCCGCCTCGGCCGAGTCGATCCGGACCCAGGCCTCGACCCAGTCCTCGCGGCCCGCGGCGGGCAGCGCGTCCCGGCGGATCCGGATGCCGGTCGGCCGGCCAAGCAACGCGACGAGCCGACGGCCGCGCGGCGACAGGCGGACGCGCGCCCGCTGGACGCTGCCGCCCGCCGACGGCCGCTCCGGCCGGTACCGGCCGGCGGGCAGGTCGCTGGTGAACCCGTCCAGCAGCTCGAAGCCGCCCAGCCGGCCGCGGACTGCGTACACCGGTATCCCCGCGGTGCTGAGCGCCTCGATGTCGCGCAGGATCGTGCGCTGCGACACCTCGAGCTCGCTGGCCAGCTGCTGGGCGCTCATCCGGCCGCGGGCCTGGAGCAGACCCAGCAGGCCGACGAGACGGCTGGCGCGCACAGGCCAAAGATAATCCAGAATCACGACATCAGATGTCATATATGGGCTGCCATAATCGCCAGTGTCCTCGTGCGAATGGGGGGAACACCGCGATGAGCAGCAGCACCGCCGCCGGGTCCGGGACCGCCGACGATCCGTGGATCCTGGCCACCCCGCCCGGGAAGTCTGACTTCGAGGCCTGGCGCGACGAGGATTCCGATCCTCCGGCGCTGGTCGTCCAGGTCGGCACCACCCAGCTGCGCTACCAGCTTCGCTGCATCGAGGATCTGCACGCGATGCTCAAGGAGCGCGGCGACTGGGTGCCGCTGGGCAACGCCGACGAGCAGAAGCAGGCCGCCGAGGGCACGGTCGAGGCGTGGGGCCGGTCTCCCGGCAACCCGGTAGGCGGCTGGTACGGCCTGAAGAAGGGGCTTCGGGGCCGGTTCGGCAACTACGTGCCGCCGGTCCTCGAGGTGCTGGGCCTGGCCGAGGTCGAGCACAACGCCCGCAACAACCGGATGCGCGCCCGGTAGTAGCCTGCGCTGTCCCGCCACCCGACCGCTAAGATCGGGGCGTTCGCTCCGGCCGTTCTGGCTGGAATGAGGTCGGCGCGAGGGCGGCCACGCCGGGCACGAACTCCCGGCAGGATGCCATGCGGCATCCCCAATGCCCCCATATTGTGGCAATATGGTCGCTGACACTGCGGAGGGGCGTGCATGGGCTGGGGAAGGCGACATCACCGCTGGGCGATCACCGCATTAATGCTGACCGCGCTGGCCACCGGCAGCGCGCTCGGCGGGATGGCGCTGGCGTCCACCGGCGGTGTGCCCCCGGCCATCGGCGTCACGACCACCGTCAGCACGGCGGCGCAGCAGGCGGCCCGCGCGTTCTGGACCCCGGCGCGGATGGCGGCCGCCACGCCGGTGGTGAACCTGAACGGGGTCATCGCGGGCCCCGCGGCCAGCCCTCCCCGGGGAACGCCCACGGCGAGGCTGTTCAACGGCGTGCCCACCGTCGGTGCCGTGTTCTTCACCAGCGGGTCAGGGTCATCGGCCCACTACTGCACGGCAAGCGTCATCCTCAGCAGGCACCAGAACATGGTCCTCACGGCCGCCCACTGCGTGTACATCGGCGGTCCCGTCAAGAACATCGAGTTCATCCCCGGGTATCACTCCGGCCACGCGCCCTACGGCGCCTGGGTGGTGAATAAGATCACCGTTGCTCTGGGCTGGAAGAGCTCGCAGAACCAGAACCTTGATTTCGCGTTCCTCGCGGTAACCCCGCCCCCACATATGAGTCAGCCGATCCAGCGGGTGACCGGCGCGCTGCAGCTGGGCATCAGCCGCCCGTTCATGCGCCCCATCGAGGTCATCGGCTACAACAGCAGCGACTCCAGGCCGGTCGAGTGCGCGACGCACAGCTTCGAGTTCAACGCGAACCAGCTGGAGTTCTTCTGCCACGGCTACCGGGACGGGACCAGCGGCAGCCCGTGGATCGTGCGCTTCAACAGCCGCAACGGCACGGGCGTGGTTATCGGCACGATCGGCGGCTTCGAGCTGGGCGGCAACGTCGAGTGGGCCTCCTACAGCGCCTACTTCGGCCAGGCGTGCTACCAGCTGTACCTCCAGGCCAACAGGTAGCAGGCAAGGCTTCAGCAAGCATCCAGGCAACGCACAGATCGGCTTCCTAGCCTCTGCGGAGACGCCGAGGAAGGGTAGGAGCTGTGCGTGAGAAGGTGACGATCTCGCACCGCGGAGCGAGGTACGAGATCGGGCGAGGGGGCAATTTCTTTGCCATCTGGGCCGCTGGGGCGGCGCAGTCCGGGTCGCAGCCGTTCGAGTGGTGGCCCGATACCCGCGAGGGCTGGTCCGGCGCGTGGCAGCGGTTCACGACGATCGAGGCGCCGGGAACGATCGCCGCGGTCAGCCGGTCCGCGCTGCTCCCCGTGGGCAACGCGGCCATCGCGGCGGCGCTGCTCGCCGCCGGGGTCGTCTGCGGGATCGCCGGGCTGTTCCCCAGCTACGTCGCCGGAGCGAGCCTGGCCCAGCAGCCGGCCGAGCTCGTGCCCCATGCGATATACCTGGCCGCCTGGAGCATGAGCGCGGTGCTCATCCTGCTCGGCGGTGACCGCCTGCGGGCGGGAGCGCTCCTCGGGCTGGGGACGAGCATCGTCACGTTCGGCCTGTTCTTCGCGGACGCCGGCCAGGTCATCGCCGGGGGCGCGCACCTGGCGGGTGCCGGCCTGGTGCTCGGGCTCGTCGGCTGGCTCGCCTGCGCGGCCGGCTCCACGATGGCCTTCCGGCTCAGGCCGGCCGGGGCCCCGGGCCAGCCCAAGGCCGCCCAGATCGGTCCCGTCGCGGCGCTGATCCTCGCCGGCCTCGGCGCGGCGATCGCGTTCGCGCCCTCGTGGGACAGCTTCGTCCTGCGAACGGCCGACGGTACAACCCAGTCCCTGACCGCGGGCAACGCGTTCGCGAACCCGGGGCCGGTGATCTTCGGGAATGTCGCGGTGATGGTGGCCGTGGTCGCGGTCGTGGCCGCAGCGGCGCTGTGGCGCCCGGTCCGCCTGGGCGCGGCGCTGCTCGCCGGCGCTGCCGTTCCCCTGGTGGCCCAGGCGATCTCGGCGCTCGTAGGGGTCGGCGAAGGGGCCACGCCGCAGCAGTTCGGGATCTCGTCGGCCGAGGCCTCGCGGATCGGGCTCACGATCGACTCCGGCCTCACACCGGTGTTCTGGGTCTACTGCGCGTTCGTCGCGGCGCTGATCGCCGCGTGCGCGTGGATGCTCGCCGCATCCCGCCGTAACGCCGCCGCCCCACCCCAGGCCGTGGTCATGAGCGGCGCCGTGTCACCTTCACCCGGCGTCGAAGACGCGTCGGGCGGCGTCTCGCCCGCCGCCCCCGCCGCCCCCGCCGCCCCCGACGCTCCGGGCGCGACGAGCCCCTAGCCCCCTGGATCTCGGTCACTGTGCTGGCGTGATGCCCAGTTTTGATCGCCCGGCGGGCCCCGGGCCAGCTGCCCGCTGGCCCGGACCGGGCCTGGTTCGCGGCAGTCGCGCCCCCGGCCATTGCGCCCATGGAGCGTGGTGAAATGGCCCGTCGACGACAATGACACGGCCGCAGCGACCGGCGTCAAAAGCTGCGAAAGCGGGCAGAACGCCGCCGGAGTCGGGGCGGCCCCGACCTGTCGCGGGAACCGATTCCGCCCGACCAGCGGGTTAGTCGGCCCGCTCCGATCCCGGCAGCGGGTTGCGGGTGGCGATCTGGCGGTCGAGCTGCGGCGGGCCGGTGATGATGAGGGCCCTGGCCGGCTCGCTGCTGGTGACCGTGAAGCCGTGCACGCGGCCGCGGGGCACGAACACGAAGCTGCCCGGCGTCGCGGTCCACCGGTCGTCCTCGCAGAACCCGGTGAGTTCCCCCTCGAGCAGGTAAAACATCTCGTCCTCGCCGTCGTGCACGTGCGGGCGGACCGATAGTTCCGGTGGGTACACGGATTCCATGACCGCGAGCTGGCCGAGCGTGTCGTCTCCCGACGCCTTGATCACGACCGTCGCGCCGTGGAACTCATAGGCCGGGCCCGCATCCGGTCCCAGCACGAACCCGGACATAGTCCCTCCTCATCGGCCATTAAGGACGACGACGCCGATACGTGCTGCGCAGCTCGTCGAGTTCGTTCCGCAGGTCCTCGCGCTCATCGCGGCGCCGCGCCCGGGTTGCCCCCCTCCCATGCTGAGCACACGGTGTCCGAGCAGGCCGAGCCTACAATCCCGCAATGGGAAGGGGATGCCGGGTTCTACTTGTTCAGGTGACATCCAATCGGTCACGACCGGGTGCCGGGAAGCCTGCTGAGTAATCAGATAATTCGCTTTCGGGTTCGCCACAGGACCTGGAATTGTCAGACCTTAGCGTTAGAATCGAACTAACAATCGAGCAAGGATCAGCACCCAGCAGCGCAGCCCGCCACCCGGAGGGAGGTCCCAAGAGCATGTGCCTGCCCGGCCAGCCGCCCGTCCCGCCCGTGACCGCGGGCGAGGCGCTGTCGGCGATCAGCGCCGGGCTGGACTTTCTCAACGCCGCCGACGTGGCGTCGCTGACCACCGCCGAGCAGGCCGGCTGCCTGCGCGCGCT
>DASYXX010000340.1:0-2078 GCA_035934395.1 Streptosporangiaceae bacterium | reverse complement strand
GGACTGACCCGGCGGGCCGCGGGCGACCCGGTCCCGGCGCGGGTCCTGGCGGGCGCCGCGCTCGACCGGTTCGTGGCCGGAGCCGAGCCGATCACCGACGCGAACCCCGGGCCACCTCCGGCCCCGCCCCCTGACGTGTTCACGTGACGGGCGAGGCCACCAGAATGGCGGAACGCCAGGCTGGGAGGATGGGGGAGCCTAGCCGCCAAGCAAGCGCCGCGAAAGACCAGAGGGACCACATGAGCGAGACGTTCGACGCGTACGTGCTGGAGGAGCAGGGCCCGGCCGTGCTCAGGCAGCTGACCGACCAGGACCTGCCGGACGGGGATGTCACCATCGACGTCCGCTACTCGTCGCTGAACTACAAGGACGGCCTGGCCCTGACCGGCAAGGGCAAGATCGCGCGCAGCTTCCCGATGGTGTGCGGCATCGACCTGGCCGGCACCGTGGCCGATTCCGCGTCGCCGGACTGGCACCCAGGCGACGAGGTGATCGTGACCGGCTGGGGCCTGTCCGAGACCCGGCCGGGTGGCTACACGCGGCGGCAGCGGGTTCACTCGCACATGCTGACCCGCAAGCCCGACGGCCTGTCGCTGGCGCAGACGATGGCCATCGGCACGGCGGGACTGACCGCGATGCTCTGCGTCCTGCGGCTGGAGCAGGCGGGCCTGGCGCCGGGCGGCGGGCCCGTTGTTGTGACCGGCGCGGCCGGAGGCGTCGGCAGCGTCGCCGTCGCCGTGCTGGCCGGCCTCGGCCACGAGGTCCACGCGGCCACGGGGCGCGCCACCGTGCACGACTACCTGCGCGGGCTGGGCGCCGCGGCGATCGTCGACCGCAGCGAGCTGGCCGAGGGCTCGAAGCGGCCGCTGGAGTCCGAGAAATGGGCCGGCGGCGTGGACTCTGTCGGCAGCACGACGCTGGCCACGGTCCTCAAGCAGACCCGCTACGGCGGCTCGGTGGCGGCGTGCGGGCTCGCGGGCGGCAGCGACCTGCCGACCACCGTCCTGCCGTTCATCCTGCGCGGGGTGAGCCTGCTGGGCGTGGACTCGGTGATGGCGCCGCCCGGCCGCCGCGCCGAGGCGTGGCGCCGGCTGGGCACCGACCTGCCGGCCGAGAAGCTTGACGCGATCTCGTCCACCCGCGGGTTCAGCGAGCTGCCGGACCTGGCCGAGCAGATCCTGGCCGGCGTGACCCAGGGCCGCATCGTCATCGACTGCATGCGCTGAGCCGGGGCCGCCGCCCCTCGCCGTAGCCGTCCGCTGACGACCGCGGCAAGAGTTGGCTAATCCTTGTATACCCGGTAGCATGCTCCGCATGGTACTCGATGCCGTGAGGACAAGCCGATGACGGTCGTGCCGGAGGTGCGCCAATGAGTACAGCGGTGCGCGAGCGTACGGCGCATACCAGGTCCGACAGCGGCGGCGTCCCCGCGCGCCGCGCGGTGATCCGCTGGGCGTGGCGGCTGTTCCGCCGCGAATGGCGCCAGCAGCTGCTGGTCCTGGCGCTGATCGTGGTCGCGGTGGCCGCCACGTTCGTCGGCGCGGCGGTGGCGACCGACACGCCGCCCCCGGCCGGCGCGGGCTTCGGCGCCGCGAGGGACCTCGCCACGTTCCCGGGATCGGACCGGCACCTGCCCGCGGACATAGCGTCGCTGGAGCGGCGGTTCGGGCGCGTCGACGTGATCGAGAACCAGATCCTGCCGATCCCCGGCTCGGTCGACACCTACCAGCTGCGCGCCCAGAACCCGCACGGCCCGTTCGGGCAGCCGATGCTCGGCCTGGTCAGCGGGCAGTACCCCACGGGCCCGGGCCAGGTGGCCGTGACCGACGGCGTGGCCTCCGCGTTCGACCTCAGGATCGGCGACGTGTGGCACCAGGGCAGCGTCGCCCGCCGCGTGACATGCATCGTCGAGAACCCCCAGAGCCTGCTCGACGAGTTCGCCCTCGTGGCTCCCGGTCAGGTCAGCTCCCCGAGCCAGGTCACCGTGCTGTTCGACGCCCCGGGCGCGAGTCCGACCTCCCTCGGCTCGAACATCGAGACGCTACAGCAGGCGTCGAACAGCAACGCGCTGAACCCCG
>DASYXX010000338.1:0-13814 GCA_035934395.1 Streptosporangiaceae bacterium | reverse complement strand
AGAGGCCCGGGGGCACCGTGCGGCGGCCTGGGAGGCGGCGGTCGCGGCAGGACACGCGCCGGCGATCGCGACGGCCCTCGTCGGTCTCGCGGACCTGGCGTTGCGCCGCGGCGAGTACGAGCAAGCCGTGCGACTGCTCGCGGCGAGCACCGCCGTGCGCGGGCTGCGGGACTACTCTCAGCCGGACGTGGGCCGGATCGAGCGGACAGCGCGGAGCCGCCTCGGCGACGCGCGGTTCGCCGAGGCGACGCGGGAGGGCATGCTCACGAGCTGGCCTCAACTGGTCGCGGTCACGCTCGACTCCTGACCACCGCGGGCGGCTCATCGGCCAAGGCGTTGGTGGCCGGCCCGATCACGATCGCTGGGAAGCCATCGCCCGGGAGGTCACGCGCGCCTCCTGAACGTGGCCAGCGCCCACAGGTATCCGACGAGGGCGGTACCGAGGCACCAGGCAAGCGCGGCGAGCGCGTGGCCGGCTGACGGGTGACCGGCTGACGGGTGACCGGTGAGCAGCCCGCGCAGGGTTTCGATAATCGGCGTGAAGGGCTGATACTCGACGAGCTGCCGTATTCCGGTCCGCATCGTGTCAGCGGGCACAATCGCGCTGCTCAGGAACGGCAACAGGATCAGCGGCACGGTGGCCAGACCCGCCGATTCCGGAGTTTTCGCGAACAATCCCAGAGCGACCGTGAGCCAGCTGGCTGAGAAGCAGACCAGCACGAGGAGACCGATCGCGCCGAGCCAGCCGAGGAAGCTCGCAGACGGGCGGAATCCGATCAGAAAGGCCACCCCGATGATGGCCGCGATGGCTATCAGATTGCGTAGCATGCTGGCGACGACATGACCGGTCAGCACGGCACCACGGGAGATGTCCATCACCTTGAACCGGTTGATGATCCCCTTCGTCATGTCGGAATTCACGGCCGTCGAGGTCGCGCTCAGTCCATAGCAGATGGCCAGCACGATCATGCCCGGCGTTGCGTAATCGACATAGTTGACGCCGACATGGAAAGCGCCGCCGAGTATGTACACGAACATCAGCATGATCACGATCGGGAACAGGACCGCGTTGAACACCGCGGTCGGGTTCCGCAGCGTGTGCTTGAAGTTGCGACGCAGCATGATCGCCGAGTCGGTGCTCATCGCGGGTTCTCCTCTGTGCTTGCGTGGCCGGTCAGGGCGAGGAAGACGTCGTCGAGGTCCGGGGTGTGCACGGAGAACTCCTCGACGTCGATCGACTGCTCGTCGAGTCGTGCCAGCAGAGCCCGCAGTGATCTCGCCCCACCATCGCTGGGAACCCGCAATGCCAGGTCCTCGTCGTCTCGTGTGGAGTCGGTCAGGACCCGCGCCGCCGCGTCGAGCTCGGCGACGTCGGTGAACCGGAGCCGGACATGAGTGCCGGGGACCTGACGCTTGAGCTCGTCGGGAGTGCCCTGCGCGACCAGGTGCCCGTGGTCGAGCACCGCGACCCGGTTGGCGAGCTGATCGGCTTCCTCGAGGTACTGCGTGGTGAGGAAGACGGTGACACCATCGGCCACCAGCCCGCGGATGATTCCCCACATCGTCCGACGGCTTCGCGGGTCCAGTCCTGTCGTCGGCTCGTCCAGGAAGATGATCTGAGGGCGGCCGACCAGGGTCATCGCCAGATCCAGCTTCCGGCGCATACCGCCGGAATAGGTTGTCACCAGCTTCTGCGCCGACTCCGCCAGATCGAACCGGTCCAGCAGGTCCGTGACGAGCCGCCTGGCCTCGGCGGAGCCAAGGTGCTTGAGGTCCGCCATCAGCTGCAGGTTCTCCTGTCCCGTGAGGAGCTCGTCCACCGCGGCGAACTGGCCGGTGACCCCGATCGCCGCGCGCACCGCCTTGGTCTCGGTCGCGACATCGTGCCCGGCGACACGGACCGCCCCGGCGTCGGCCTTCATCAACGTGCTCAGCACGTTCACCGTCGTCGTCTTGCCCGCCCCATTCGGGCCGAGCAAGGAGAAGACCGTGCCCCTGCCGACATCGAGATCGATCCCATCGAGAACGATCTTGTCCCCAAATGCCTTCCGCAGCCCCGAAGCTGCAATCGCTGAAGTACTCATGCGACCACCATCGGCGCCGGGCCTGACACCGGCCTGTCACGCCCCTGACACGGTCACTGACACGGTGTCGTATCTGGTTACGCCAGGACCGGGACACCTTGGGCGCCGGGCTGCTTTCCACGGGGGAAACCTCTCGTGCCCGGCGATCGGGCCCTAAGCGGCCAGGATGTGGCGCCAGCTGAATCGCGGCCTACGGGCCAGCCCGAAGGAAGTCCTCGCCACGCTCGGCGGCCTGGCTGGAACTTCTGGCCGCGGCCGGGAATTATTGAGGGCATGAGGAACGCGTTCCTCCGTGACGTCATAGCGGGATCCGCGGCCGTCCTCGTGGTCCTGGCCCTGATTGGCCTGCCCAAGGACCACCCGGCACCGACCCATCATATGCAGGTGCATCTGCAGTGGCATGGCACCCGACTTCTGCCCTACTACACGCCGCTCCACTACACGCGCAGCCCGCTTCCGGCTCGGCCGACGCCCTGACGGCGACCAAGGTCAGCCCACCGGGTGCCAGGCTGGAAGTCTTCTCAGCAGCATTGCAGGATCATCCAGGCGCGGTCGAACCGGGCGGCCTGCAGGTCCTGGCGCCGGATCCAGTAGTAAATGATGCCGGAGTCGCCCCACATCCAGCCGACGTCGTCGTCGGTGTCGACCTGCAGGAGCAGCAGCCAGTCGGGCGCGCCGCTGCGAAGTTCCGCTACCCGCGGGTCGCGGTCGGCCGGGCCGGCCAGGCGGACGCCGTTGAAGGCGAGTTGGCATTGGAGCTGCATCGGGCGCTGCAGGAGCTCGGGCCAGCCGAACATGCGGTGGCACTTGCCGGGGAGGCCGCTGCCTAGCTCCTGGTAGAGCCGCTCGAGCGCGTCGCCGGCGGCGTCAAGGAACTGGTCGTTGAATTCCTCTACCTCGTGGGGAAGCGTGATCACGTGCTCCGGCACCACCTGGTGCGCCGCGAACAGTGGTGCGCCGCCGGGGGGGTCGACTGGAACCGCCACGGCGCGAGGGGTCGCGATCACGCGCCAGTACGGGCGATCGTCCGGGCGATCTCCCCAGGCTTCCTGCCTCTCGGCATCGTAGAAGAACGCCAGCAGGGAGTCGGCTGGCAGCGGCGGCCGACTCGCTCAGCTGCATCGGATGCGCCCCGTGTTCTGGTCTTCCGCCGCGGCCGACCGTCTCTAGCCAGATAATCACCCGTTCAGGCTGCGTGCCACACGTCGACGGGAACAAGCCGCACCGGCGGGAGGTAGCCGAGGCCCCATCGGGCTGCTCGGTCTTGATCCTGCCCTTCCGCAAGATCGCTAACGGACTTGGCCCTGTTCGTGGTCAACCTTGGTGGTCAGCAATCAGAGACCTAGCCTCGGTGTCGCTCGGCGGGAAGGGACGGCGGGGTTCGCGGACTCCGGCGCTGCCGCCGCCGGGGTCATCGAGCATCTGGCGCGCTCGGGCGAGCATCCGTCTCTCGCCCGGACTGATCCCGAGGGCTCGTTCCCGCTCAGACAGCTGCCGGACTACCGTGTTGATCTGGCCTCGGTCGCCGGAGACAAGCCGCTCGACATTCTCCTTGTACCTGCGACTCCAGTTGGCTGGGCCCAGCTCAGAACTTGAAATGCGCTGGCGGTCCACGCCATCCATCGTCCCATGCTGGCCCACGGATCTAGAACGACCGGCAAGATGCCCGCGTCACGTCCCCAGCATCGGCGGCCACGTCCGCTATCGGCTCATACGGCGTTGACCTGCTGGAGCGCTTCTCATCGATGCGCTACGACTGGCAGCGTTGAGCGTGGCTGCCCGTCACGAGGGTGGCCGAGTCGAGGGAGGTCCGTCCTCCTGATAGGCGCCGGATCTTGCCGTGGAAGATCACAGCCAGGAGTGGCGCGGAGCGCCATCCGAAGGACGCGAGCGCAGCGAGCGCTCTTGACGGTGATCTTTGCGCGGCGACAGCATGTCCGGCGCGGGGAGGGCCCGGTCAGTCTTGCAGGCGCGGTCACCGTGGGCGCGTTGGATCGGGTACCGGCTGAAGCCGTAGAGAAGGTTGTGTGGCATCGCTCATGACATGATGGGCTACGAACTGGTTCTGGATCTTGATTTCTTGTCCGTGGCCGTGGCTGTCGGAGTCCACCATGCGCAGAGATGGTCCCAGCGTCGTTGAGCTGCTCCAGCAGCTGATACGCAACAGGTGCGTTAGCGCGGGCTTCCCCTCCACCGGCGAGGAGATCCGTAACGCCGAACTGCTGCGTGACGTTGTGGCTGGACCGGGCGTGGAAACAGCCATCGTGACACCGGCCGGGGGGCGGCCCTCGTTGGTCGCGCGGATCGACGGATCTGACTCCGCAGCGGCGTCGCTCTGTCTCGCGGCACACACCGATGTGGTCGCCGCGCAGGCAAGCGAGTGGGAACGTGACCCTTTCGGCGGTGAGCTGGTCGATAGTGAGGTGTGGGGCCGGGGAGCCGTCGACATGCTCGGGCAGGCCGCGGCGATGGCCGTCACGGTCCGCACCCTGGCCGACGCTGGGTTTCGGCCGCGCGGAACCCTGATCTTCGTGGCGGCACCCGATGAGGAATGCGGTGGGCGGGCAGGCATGAAGCCGCTGCTGGAGCAGTACGCCGAGCTTGCCCGCGCCGACTTCGCCGTCACCGAGGTTGGCGGCGCAGTCCGCCGCTCGTCGGCCGGGCCGCTGATCGAGGGGTACGCCTCCGACAAGGGGGCGATGGCAGTGATTATCACGGTCCGCGGCACCTCCGCGCACACCATGATGCCCTACGGTGTCGACAACGCGCTGGTCAAGGCCGCGCAGGTGGTGCAGCGGGTCGCTGACTACGACCCGCCGGCAAAGATCGTCGAGGAGTGGCGTACCTGGGTCAGCCACCAGGACCTCGGCCAAGACATCACGCAATTGCTCACCGACCCTGATCGTCTCGACGCTGCCCTGCCCGGTCTTCCTGCCGACCTCGCCCGGCAGGCGCACGCCTGTACCCGCACCGTCATGGTTCCCGTCATCGTGCAGGGCGCGGACCGGATCAACCTCATCCCCGGCACTATCAACGTGGGCATCGGTGTGCGTACGCTACCGGGCGACGATCACCAGGCGGTGCTTGAGGAACTTCGCCTGCTGCTGCGGGATCTGGTCGATCCCAGCGACGTTGTCATCCGCGCTGAGATACCGCCGACACGCTCCACGACGCAGACCCCACTGTGGCGGCTCCTGGAACAGATCACCGCGACGCATTACCCGGGTGGGCGTCTGGTGCCCACGCTTCTGACCGCCCAGACCGATGCGCGCTACCTGCGCCCTGCGGGAACGGTGACCTACGGTTTTGCTCTGTACAGCGCCAGCATGACACCCGACGCTTACTGGTCGCGCTTCCACGGCGCTAACGAGCGGATCGACATCGCGTCCCTCGACCTGGCAACCACTGGCTATGAGGAGATCTGCCGAGGCTTCCTCCGCTGACGCCCCGCGCAGAGCGGCGAGCGTGTGGCATGATCCGTCACAGTCGGTAGCGGTCACGAGTGCCGGGCTGCCTTACGGAGTCGCAGATCAAGTGAGGCTGATGCCGCGCCGGACCCGTCCGGCGAGTCTGCCGATGAGGGCGGCATGTCAGTCACAAAGATCCTCTCCCTGGCCAGGGAGCCACTGTCACCCAGTTAGTCACTCAACAGGCCAAAAGGCCCCACGCCGGTCCGGCGAGGGGCCTGTGAGCTGGTCGGGGTGGCCGGATTTGAACCGGCGGCCTCTTCGTCCCGAACGAAGCGCGCTGCCAAGCTGCGCTACACCCCGGTCGACCGCTCACGCAGTTTAGCGGACCGTGCCCGGTGGCGCGCACCCGATAACCCCTGCGGGAGAGGTCCGCGGCTGCCGCCCGGCCGTCAGCTGGCTCGCGGAACGAGGGTCAGCAGCGTCGCCTCCGGCCGGCAGAAGAACCGGAACGGCGCCCATGGCGAGGTGCCCAGCCCTGCGGACACGTGGAGCCACGGCCGGTCGTCGTCATTGGCGCCGTCCGCGGGATGCCGGTGCAGGCCCCGGGCCCGCTCGGGGTCGATGCCGCAGTTGGTCACCAGCGTCCCGAGCCACGGCAGGCACACCTGGCCGCCATGGGTGTGGCCGGCCAGCAGCAGGTCATAACCGTCGGCGGCGAACCGGTCCAGCACCCTGGGCTCGGGCGAGTGGAGCAGGCCAAGCCGCAGGTCGGCCGATGGATCGGCGGGCCCGGCGATCTTGTCGTAACGGTCGCGGCGGATATGCGGGTCGTGCACGCCGGCGACCTCGATGTCCAGGTCGCCCGCCTTGAGCCGCCCGCGACGGTTGTTGGCGTCCAGCCAGCCGGCCGCCGCCATGCCCGCGCCGAGCTCGGCCCATGGCAGGTCGGGAGTGTGGCGCTTCCGGTCGTTAGCGCTGGTGCGCCAGAGGTAGCGAGCCGGATTCTTGGGCAAAGGGGAATAGAGGTCGTTCGAGCCGTAAACGAAGACGCCGGGCCTGTCGAGCAGCGGCCCGAGCGCTTCCAGGAAGGGCAGGACGGCTTCGGGGTGGGCGATCGAGTCGCCCGTATTGACCACCAGATCGGGCTGCAGCGCGTCCAGCGACCTGATCCAGGACAGCAGCCGGTAGCGGCCGGGGGTCAGGTGCGCGTCGGAGATGTGCAGGACTCGCAGCGGCCGCGCGCCCGGCCGCAGCACCGGGACGTCCAGGTGGCGCAGCGCAAACCAGTTGCGCTCGACGACCGTCGTGTAGCCGATGACGGCGGCGCCTGCCGCGGCTGTGGACCCGATGAGGGTTTGTGGTCGCATCCTCACATGATTTCATGTCTCGCGCGCCGGTACGTCCCTGCCGTCTGCGGGGACGTGGGGTCACAGCGCCGGCAAAACCCTGATCGGCAGGGCGGGACGGCTGGCCGCGGCCTCGAGCGCGCGGCAAAGCCGGGCTGTCACCGGAGCGCGGTGCCCCGCGAGCGCGGCGGAGACGGCAGGATGTGGTCATGGCTGGACTGAAGGATCGGCTGCGCGCCGACCTCACCGCGGCGATGAAGGCACGCGACCAAGTGCGGACCAGGACCCTGCGCATGGTCCTCACCTCGGTCGCCAACGAGGAGGTAGCCGGGAAGGCGGCCCGTGACCTGAGCGACGACGAGGTGCTCCGGGTGGTCACCCGGGAGGCCAGGCGGCGCCGTGAGGCGGCCGACGCGTTCGACGCCGCCGGGCGCGCCGATCAGGCGGCGGCCGAGCGTGCCGAGGACGACGTCCTGACCGCGTACCTGCCCGCACAGCTCAGCGACGCCGAGCTGGCAACGCTCGTCGCCGAGGCGATCAGCGAGACCGGCGCGTCGGGCATGGCGGCGATGGGCCAGGTGATGAAGGCGGTCACGCCGCGCGTGGCGGGCCGCGCCGAGGGCGGGCGGGTGGCGGCCGAGGTCCGCCGCGTGCTGGCCGGGTAGACACCCGACCGGGGGACACGCAGACCGACCGGGGACACGCAGACCCCCGGCCCATCCGGCCGGGGCCGCCTACGGCGCGCATCCGGCCGGGGCCGCCTACGGCACGACAGGGGGAAGCGTGGCTAGGGTGGGGGTCGGAACCGGCTGTGGCGGTAATGGAGTGGGTGGTACCGGACCGCCGTGGTGCTTCGGCGGCTTCGGCGGCTTCGGCGAGTTCACCCCGCTGCCCATCGAGAAGAACTGGCTGTTGGGGTCCACCGGGACGAAGTCGGCCGGCGGGCTGCCCAGGTCGGCGTTCATGAACGTCATCTGCCAGGTGGCGCCCGGCGCGTTGGCGCCGAACATCTGGCCCGGGGTGGCCAGGCCGCTCCCGGACGCGGGGTTCTCGCGATAGTCGGCGTTCTGGTTGAGCATCGCTCCCGAGGTGGTGGGGTCGATCGGGTTGAACACCGACACGTACCCGGCCAGGCGCGGGGTGTACCCGCCGAACGCGGCGTAGTAGCCCCCGTTGGAGGTGCCGGTCTTCGCCGCGGCCGGGACGTTGAGGCCGCGGCCGACGCCGGTCGCCCCGTTGGCGGTCAGAACGCCCTGCAGGACGTAGTTGGCCGCGTCGGCTACCTCGGTAGAGAGCACCCGGCGGCAGCCGGCCGACTTCACCGGCAGGCTGGCGCCGCTGCCGGTAACGATCCTGCTGATCGCGATGGGCGCGCAGTAGATCCCGCGCGCGGCCACCGTCGCGTACGCGGCGGCCATGCTCATCGGCGCGACGGGCACTGCGCCGAGCGTGAACGACGCTGTGTCGTCGGCCGGCTGCTGATGGAGCGCGTTGTCCGGGCGGAGCAGCGACCCGCCGTTGACGAACGTCATCCCCATGCTGGCTGCGGTCTTGACCACGTTGCACAGGCCGACCTTCTGCTCCAGGTGCGCGTAGAACACGTTGATCGACTGCGTGGTGCCGTTGTACAGGGTGTTAATGCCCTTGCCGCCCCCCTCGGAGTTCTGCACCGGGGGTGCGGGGGGGCTGAAGCCGGGGACGGTATTGCCCCGGCAGTCGAAGTACGGGCCAACGGCGTCCGGGGACTGCCAGGCCAGGTTGAAGCCGAACGGCACATTCTCCTTGAGCGCCGTGAGCAGCGTGAAGATCTTGCTCGACGACCCCGTCTGCACGCCGTTCGGGCTGCCGTCGTACTGCGTCTCCGCCGCGTAGTCGACCGTGGTCTGCCCCAGACCCCGGTTAGTGCCGTAGGGCCGGTCGACCGCTATCGCGCGGATCTTGCCGGTGCCCGGCTGGATCAGCACCTCGGTGTCCACGTTCCCGCCGGGATTAAAGAAGCCGTTGGCTGGCGGCACCACCCAGTTGACCGCGTTCTGCGCGGCCTGCTGGTCCTGCGGGTCCATCGTGGTGTAGATCTTCAGGCCGCCGGTGGTGTTCAGCGCCGAGTACGCCTTGGCGTAGGCCGGGTCGGTCCGCATGGATGCCATCACGAAGCTGCAGAAGAACGCCTCGTTCGCTGCGGACTCGCTGTTGCATCCCTGCTGCAGCGGTATGGCGGAGTACCTGAGGCCCAGCGACAGCTTCTCGGTGGCCTGCGCCTGCGCCTGGGTGATGTAGTGGAGGGCGGCCATGCGGGCCAGCACCACGTTCCGCCGGGCCAGGGCGGTGTGCGGATTGGAGATCGGGTCGTAGGCCGACGGGTTCTCGACCAGCCCGGCCAGCAGCGCCGCCTGGCGGAGGGTCAGCTTCGCCGCGGTGGTGCTGAAGTAGCGCTCGGCCGCCACCTGGATGCCGTAGGCCTCGTGGTCGAAGAAGGCGACGTTCAGGTAGGCGGCGAGCAACTGGTCCTTGGTCATCTCGTGCTCGACCTCGGCGGCCATCCGCAGCTCGCGAATCTTCCGCGACGTCGTGTCCGCGACCGCCGCATCCTGCTGCTGCTTGGTGGTCGCGGTGAGGATGAGCGCGTTCTTGACGTACTGCTGCGCGAGCGTGGAGCCGCCCTGGGTGGAGCGGCCGCCCAGGTTGTTGACCAGCGCGCGGACAGTACCCCGCAGGTCGAACGCGCCATGCAGCCAGTACCGGTCGTCCTCGATCGCGACGATCGCGTTCCGCATCACCGGCGCGATCTGGCTGAAGCTGACCGGTATCCGGTAGAGGTTGTTCGGGTAGTAGTACGCGATCAGCTTGCCGTTAGCGGCCAGGATCTCTGAACGCGAGGGGATCTGCCCGAGCGACGGCACCTTGAGCGTGTTGAAGGTGTTCGCCGCGTTACGGGCGATAACTCCGGTCAGCCCGACGATCGGGACCACCACGGCCGCGACGAGCAGTCCGGCGCCGACAGCTACGGCCGCCAGCCGACCAGCCGCGCTGACTTCGGCGAGGCCGGCGCGGCGTCCTGAGTTCAGCACCCAATCAGGTTACGCTGACGGTCGTAATGGACGTGGCTGGAAACACCGATCCTGCGGCCGAACGGTGATTACAGAGAGTCATCAAGCACGCCAGGGCCTCCTACCTGGCTTCATTGGCTGGCCCCCAGAGGGAGTGAAGAAGGGCCGTGACTAGTCACTTCTGTCCGCATAGCCCAGGAGGGCTATTTGAGAAATGGGCCCGCCGGGGTCTAGCGCTCCGCGCTGGAGTTCCGTAAGTTACTCTTCCGCGACCATCGCTACCGAGGCCCGGCGTCACGCCGCGTGCCCGGACCGTTACGAGACGCCACCCGGCGTGACGACCCCAGCGTGGGCGTGACGATCAGGAGGAGTGGGCCACATGTGGATCACGGACTGGACCGCGCGTGCCGCGTGCAAGGGAACTGATCCTGACGAACTATTCGTCCAAGGCGCGGCGCAGAATCGGGCCAAGCTGATCTGCCGCGGTTGCCCGGTCCGGACCGAGTGCCTCGCGGACGCGCTCGACAATCGGATCGAGTTCGGCGTGTGGGGCGGTATGACCGAGCGTGAGCGGCGCGCGCTGCTCCGCCGTCGCCCCGACGTGGCCTCCTGGCGCGACCTGCTCGAGCACGCGCGCAACCAGTACGAGCGCGCTGGCGACGAGCTCGTCGCCAGCTGACCACCCCTCCATCAAGCCCCGAGCCGCCCGCGGTGGCCGGGCCACTCTAGCTTTCAATTATTCCTAACGTAAGCCCGCGGCTGCGGCCTGGCGGTTACGGGAACATCCCGCTGGCCGCTGCGCCGGGTCCCGCAGGCGAGCCGGAGGGGCGCGGCGCCGAGCGCAAGCACCCTCACCGGCTACGGAAGCTGTCCCCCACGGCGCGCAACCCCGCGAGGTCATGCACGTCATCGGCCTGGTCAGGAACCTCGGCGACCGGCACGTGCGGATGCGCGGTCGTGAAGTGCTCGGATACACGCCGTTCGGCCGCGGTCAGCTGCATCCGCTCGGCGTGCAGCCGCAACGCCGCGATCGCCAGCGCATGCGGCCCGCGCTCGGCTGAGCCGTAGTCGGCCGAGCCCTCGCCGGCCGAGCCGTTGTCGGCAGCCTGCAGGGTCTCGGCCGCGGCCAGGCTGCGGGCGGCCGACAGCCGGGCGGCGGGCGAGCCGTGCACCCGGTTGAGGATCAGGCCGGCGAGCGGCATGCCCTCCTGGGCCAGCCGTTCCACGAAGTACGACGCCTCGCGCAGCGCGTCCGGCTCGGGCGCCGCGATCACCAGGAACGCCGTGCCGGGCGCCCGCAGCAGCCGGTAGGTGTAGTCGGCCCGCTCGCGGAATCCGCCGAACATCGTGTCCAGGGCCGACACGAACGTCTGCACGTCCCTGAGCACCTGGGCGCCGAGCACCCGGGTCAGCACCCCGGTGACCATCCCGAATCCGGCGTTCAGCACCTTCAGGTACGCGCGGCCGCCCACCTTGGCCGGGACGACAAGCAGCCGGATCAGCCGGCCGTCGAGGAACCGGCCCAGCCGCTGCGGAGCATCGAGAAAATCGAGCGCGGACCGGCTCGGCGGGGTGTCCACCACGATCAGGTCCCATTCGTCCGCCCTGCGCAGCTGGCCCAGCTTCTCCATGGCCATGTACTCCTGCGTGCCGGAAAAGCCGGACGACAGCGACTGGTAGAAGGGATTCGCGAGGATCTGGGCCGCGCGGTCCGGGTCGGCGTGCGCCTCGACGATCTCGTCGAAGGTCCGCTTCATGTCGAGCATCATCGCGTGCAGGCTCCCGCCCGGGATCCCGTCGCGCGCCTGGTCGTCCTCTGCTGGCTCGGTGAACGGAACCAGGCGCGGCGTGTTGTCCAGGGAGGTCAGGCCCATCGACTGAGCCAGCCGGCGTGCCGGGTCTACGGTGAGCACCACGACGTGGCGGCCGTGCTCCGCGGCCCGCAGGCCGATGGCCGCGGCCGCGGTGGTCTTGCCGACGCCGCCCGACCCGCAGCAGACGATGACGCGGGTGCGCCGGTCATCGATGAGCCGGTCGACATCGAGGGTCGGCGGCGAGACGGCCAGGTTCGTGTGCTGTCTGCCGCCGGTCTGCGGCCCGCCACGGCCCGCGGGCTCGCGCCGTGCGCCGTCCGCTTCCCCGCGGGGCACCGCCGGCTCGCTGTGCTCTACCTCGCTGTGCTCCGGTTCGCTGATTTCCTGGCTCACGCTGCCCCCTGATCGCGGAGCGCGGCCGCCAGGCGGTACAGCCCGCCGAGGTCGATGCCGTCGGTGATCATCGGCAGCTCGTAGTGGGGCGTCCCGGGCTCGGCCAGCCTGCGCCGCTGCTGTTCCTGGCCGACGGCGGTCACGGCGTGCTCGGTGAGCTCGGCGGCCAGGTCGGCGGCCAGGCGGACGCTGTCGTCGATGCCGGCCGCCTTGAGGCCGAGCGCGAGCTCGTGCTCGTCGACCGATCCGGCCGCCGCCGCGCGGACCTGGTCGGGGTCCAGTTCCATCGGCCGCACCATGTTGATCATGATGCCGCCGACCTGTATCCCCCCGCCGGCCAGCCCGCGCAGCTCGGCGATGCCGTCCAGGGCCTCCTGCACGGGCATCTCCTCGAGCGTGGTGACGAAGTGCACAGCGGTTTCCGGCGAGTGAATCACCTTTTGCACGGTATCGGCGTGGTTGCGGATCGGGCCAACCCGCGCGAGCCCGGACACCTCGGAGGCGACGTTGAGGAAGCGGCCGATCCGGCCGGTCGGCGGGGCGTCCATGACGACGCCGTCGTAGACCGGCTTGCCGCCGGACTTCCTGCGCACGGCCTCCGCGGCCTTGCCCGTAAGCAGCACGTCGCGCAGCCCCGGCGCGATCGTGGTCGCGAAGTCCATCACGCCCACCCTCGTCAGCGCCTTGCCCGCGTGCCGCAGGTTGTAGAACATCTCGAGGTACTCGAGCAGCGCGGACTCCGGATCGGCGACGAGCGCGTAGACGTCCCCGCCCGGCTGCGTTTCGCTCGGCGGAGCCACCGCGATCTTGCGCTCCTCATAGGGAAGCGGCGGGCAGTCGAAGACCTGCGCGATGCCCTGGCGGCCCTCCACCTCGATCAGCAGCACCCGCTTCCCTCCGGCCGCGAGCGCTAGCGCGAGCGCGCTGGCGACCGTGGTCTTGCCGGCCCCGCCCTTGCCGGTGACGACGTGCAGCCGCACGCCGTCCCAGTCCGTGTCCCGTGTGCTCACGCCTTGGAGGCTATCTGTGCCAGCGCACCAGGAATCCCAGCTGGCCGCCGAGCTCGGGGCTCGGCAGCCCCGCGGCCCGCCGGGCCGACGATGCTGGCGCCGCGTTGAAATGCCCCACTAGTCTGGAGCCAAAAGGATCAGGTGTAACCGTGACCGGAGAAGAGGTGTAGGTGATGGTTGCCCTAGTGGTCATTCTGGTGATACTCGCCGTCGGCGGACTTATAGCCACAGGCCGCTCGCTGCGGATCGTACAGCAGTACGAGCAGGGCATAATTTTCAGGTTCGGGCGGGTGCTGCCCGGTACCCGCGGGCCAGGGCTGACGATAATCCGCCCGATCGGCGACCGCATGCAGAAGGTCAACATGCAGATCGTCGCCATGGCCGTCCCGGCCCAGGAGGGCATCACCAGGGACAACGTGAGCGTCCGGGTCGACGCGGTCGTTTACTTCCGGGTAGTGGACCCGATCAAGGCGACCATCAATGTCCAGAATTACATGTTCGCGATCTCCCAGCAGGCGCAGACCTCGCTGCGCTCGATCATCGGCCAGTCGGAGATGGACCAGCTGCTGTCCGAGCGGGACAGCGTGAACCGGGAGCTGCGCCGGATCATCGACGAGCCGACCGAGGGCCCGTGGGGCATCCGGGTCGAGCGGGTCGAGATCAAGGACGTCTCGCTGCCCGAGGGCATGAAGCGGTCGATGTCACGGCAG
>DASYXX010000334.1:0-6240 GCA_035934395.1 Streptosporangiaceae bacterium | reverse complement strand
ACGATCAGCGCAGCGTAGCCCGCGTGCGTCAGGAAGCTCTCCATGGGGATAAGTTGTACCCCATCTGCCCGTGTGGCACGTCCCGTCCGGGATTTGAGGCGCGGGGGCCCCACCACCGGCCCGGCCGGCCACGGTCATCGCGGCGGCGCAGCTCGTGCCTTGAATATGACGTCCCGCGCCATTCAGGGACGCTGTTAATGGCATTCGCTAAATGACGGGCAAGCGTTCAACGGGATGAGCGGATACGGGCCGTCAGCCCGGGTCAAGATCATCTGGTGCAACCAGCAATAAGTCATCAAAATCCAGACATGATGACTTAACGCAGGCATGGCTGACCAGGCTCCAGGGTGCAGGCAGATCCGGGGTAGGGTAGCGGTTGAGACAAATACCCGCGTCCGCCCAGGTGGGAGCCAGTTTTCCCGGGGTGCCTAGCATTATGAGCTGCGGCTTTGCCGGGAATCACCCCACGTCGTAAGCAACGTCACCAGGGCTGCAATCGGTCTCAGATCGCGCCGATGTCAAGCCGGGCTGCGGGTCCCGCGGCGCAGAATCGCGCGCCAGGTTTAAATAGCGGATGCAACGCGGACAGGCCGTGTGCCTGTTCTGGGCTCACCACGCCTGGATGCCGTTTCGCGAGCTATCCGGAGCGGTATCAAGCCCCCGAAGCAACATGCTCGGTTGGCCGAATGATCGATCGGGCAGCGACCTCACGAGGCTGACATGCAGCATCAGATCAATAGGAAATTCACGTGGCCGCGGACCGTCGAGCGCGAAAGCGCGCAGGCCGGCCCCGGCCTGCCCGCCCCCCGCAGTGCGCCCGGGCCGGCGACCCAGGTGCCCGTCCGCGGCCGGCCAGGCGCCGTCGAGGTGCGCACGCTGCGCGAGTTGTGCCACGACCTGACCATGCCGGCGACATCGATCAGGCTTCTGGTCAGCGCGGCGACCAGGGAGGCGGATCCCGGCCCGGCGCTGAGGGCCCGGCTGCGGCAGATAGCCGACGAGGCCAGCCGGATCGCTGATATCTGCGGCCACTTCCTCGATCCCGCCCGCAGGACCGGGCCGTCTGATCTCCGCATGCTCGCCGCTGACGCCGCCGACAGCGCCCGATCGCGCTACCCGGGCATCATCGACGTCGTCGCCGAGCCGGTGATGGCGGCAGCGCATCCGGTGGACGTTGTCCGGATTCTGGCCAACCTCCTCGACAACGCGTGCCGGGCGGCCGGGCCCGAGGGCCGGGTCCGGCTCGCCGTGGAGCGTGGCGAGGAGCGGGCCCTCATGATCGTGGCCGATTCCGGCCCGGGCTTCGGTAACGGGGAATCCGGCCAGGCGTCGCTCGGGCTGGGCATCGTCGCGGCCCTGGTGCGCCGCAACAACGGGGGCCTGCACATGGGCACCAGCGATCTGGGGGGACTGGCCGTGGCCGTCACCCTCCCGGTGGAGGCACGATGAGGATCGTCATCTGCGACGGCCACCGTGTCTTCGCCGACGCGCTGGCGTCCCTGCTGCGGTCGGCGGGCCACGAGGTCGCCGGCACCGCGCTCAACCTCGACGAGGCGGTCGGGATGCTCGCGGCCGGCCACAGCGAACCGGTCGAGGCCTGCATCATCGAGCTGCGCCAGCCGCGGTCAGGGCGGCGCCCGGACATCGGCCGGGTGATAGCCGACTGTCCCGGGACCGCGTTCGTCGCGCTGACCGGATCGGCCGACCCGTCCTCGGTCCGTTACGCGATAGCCGCCGGGGTTCGGGGCGTGGCGCTGAAAGGCGACGATTTCGGCGAGTTCCTGCGCGTTCTGACCGAGGCCGTCGCCGGCCGGGAAGCGGCCGTCAGCTCCCTGGAGGCCGGGCCTGCCATCGCGTCGGCGTCGGCGCGGGCCGTGCTCAAGCGCGGCGATGGCCTGGCCGCCGGGCTGTCTCAGTTCCTGACCGAGCGGGAGCGCGAGGCGCTCGGCAGGCTGGTCCGCGGCGAGAGCACCGCTGGCATGGCCCGGGCCATGGGCGTGCGCATCTCCACCGCGCGCACCCATATCGATGCGGTGCTGTGCAAGCTCGGGGCTCACACGCGCCTGGAGGCGGTCGCCTACGCGGTCCGGGAAGGGCTCGTGGACGTGAGCGGCTGGCAGCCCGAGCAGCCCGCGGCGGGAACGTGACGACCCCGGTCAGGCTGCTCATCGTCGATGATCACCGGGTCTTTGCCGAGGGGCTGGAGAGCGTCTTCCGCGCGGAGCCCGACTTCGAGCCCGTGGCGGCAGTCACCGACCCGAGCCAGGTCCTCGGCGTGGTGGCGGCGACCAGGCCGGATGCCGTGGTCATGGACGTGCAGCTTGGCGACGTCAGCGGGATCGACCTCACCGCGCAGCTGACCGCCCTGCCGGCGGCGCCGCGGGTCGTCGTGCTGACCGCCTATTCCGACACCGCGACCGCGCTCGGGGCCATCCAGGCCGGCGCCGTCGGTTTCGTGTCGAAGGACGGGCCCGCCGAGCACATCGTCACCGCGGTCCGCGCCGCGGTGCTGGGCGGGACGTGGTTTCCGGCTGGCCTGCTCTCCATGGTCCTCGCGGCCGCGGACAGCCCGGTCACCGAGCCGGACGCTCAGCTGTTCATCCAGCTCACCGACAGAGAGCGGGAGGTGCTGGGGCTCATGGTCTGCGGGCTGGACCGCAAGGCCATTTCCGAGCGGCTGAACCGGTCGCCGGACACCGTCAAGACCCATGTCCGCAACATCGCCGCGAAGCTCGGGACCCGGAGCATGGCCGAGGCCGTGGCCGTGGCCCTGCACGCCGGCCTGCGTCCGGAGTTAGCGGGCCAGCGGTCTCCGGATCCGGGGTGTGGCCCGGCGAGGCCGCCGCAAGGGGGCGGGGGTCCTGGGGGTCGTCCCCCCCGGGCTAGCACTGCCTAGGACGCGGCCCAGTTGCCCGGGTCCGGGGCGCCAAGCGGTGCGGTCGCGGTCGATGGCGGCACCAGCGACGGGCTGACAAACGTGCTGCCGTCCGGCCCGGCCTCGACGGCCTCACCCACCGCGCTGCCCTGCAGGTACCGGTTCCAGGGCAGGAACCACATGGTCCAGCCGTTGTCGAAGGTGCCGGCCCGGGGGCTGCCGCTGATCGTCACCGGATCGCCGGGGACCTCCATGTTGTAGTAGATCTCGGCAGCGGCGGGTGGCATGTTCACGCAGCCGTGGCTGACGTTCGTGAAGCCCTGCTGGCCCACGGACCAGAACGCGTCGTGCAGGTAGTCGCCGGACCAGGTGAACCGGACCGACCAGGGCACCTCGACGTTGTAGCCGGGCCCCTTCATGTCCACGGGGTTGGCCTTCTCGATCGTCAGGTAGGTGCCGTTCGGCGTGTCGTCCCCGGGCCGGCCGGTGCTGATCGGCCAGCGGTCGATCAGGACGCCGTTCCGGTACAGCTTCATGAAGTGCGTCGCGGTGCTCGCGACGACGATCAGGGACCGGCCGACCGTGAACGACTGGGTGAGGGTGTGATAGCCGAACACGCCGGGCGCCGCCTCAACGCCGTTGAGATGTCCGGTAAAGCTCACCTGCGTGTTCGCCGGCCAGTAGCTCTGCGGCCGGAAGTACGCGCAGGTGGGCGCCATGCCGCAGTTGTCGTCCCAGAACCAGCCGCCCACGACCGGCTTCGACGTCGTCACGTCGAGCGCCCGTTCCACCGCGGCCCTGTTGGTGATGTGCTCGCTGAAGTACAGGATGATCGGCATGCCCACGCCGTACGTCTGGTCCTGCCCCTCGAGGATCTGCGTCGTGAACGTCTGCGACGGGGTGAGGGTCCGGAACGCGGCGGTTCGGGTCACGGTCTGGCCCGAGGGTCCCGTGCCCTTCGCGGTGACCGTGTAGCCCTCCGACACGTTCAGCGCCCATCTGCTGTGCCAGACGGTACCGGCGGCGTTCATCGTCCCGGTGACCGGCTGGCCGGCGGTGGTCACTGTTACACCGCTGATCTTGCCGTGGGTGGCGGTGACCGTGATGCCGCCGGAGGGGTTGACGTCGGCGCCGCCACCCGGCGTGATCGACAGTGCCGCGCCACCGGCGGCGGCCGCGCCCGTCTTATTCGCCGCGGGGCTGGTGTGCGGGCCGGAGGACGTGTTGCCGCCTCCCGAGCACGCGGTCGCGGCCAGCCCCAGGACGCAGCCGATCGCGGCCAGGGCAAGCCAGCCGGGCCGGCGGAGCCCTGTCTGCCGCGCGGGCCGGTGAGCAGCTGAGGGTGAGGGGCCGTGTCTGTTCACGTCTGGACCTCCCGGCGGAAAGAAACGGCTCGTGCGGTAGAACGACTGGGCTCACTGGTCGGTTCGCGGCGCGGCTGCGGGGTTATCGTCGCCGGAATCGGAGCTACCAGTGCCGTGCCACGCCGGGTCCTGAGCCGGACCCGCCGCGACGCCGGACCGGTCGCGCCTGGGGCTGCCGCCCAAGCGTATTCCGGTCGGGGTAACCGTGCGAATTCGTAGCCTTCCGGTCCTGATCAGCCCGATAGCCGCGGCCAGCGCCACGATCGCCACCGCGATCCACATGACGTAGTCGCCCAGCTGGTCGTACACCGTCCGGGACGAGACGGACGGCAGCGCCAGCCGCACCACGGTCGTCCCGTGGAAGGAGGGACCCCTCCAGGAAAGCAGCCGGCCCCGGGGGTCGAACGCGACCGAGTCCCCGGTCAGCGCCGCCTGCATGACCGGGCGGCCGGTCTCCGCGGCGCGCAGCGCGCCGAGCGCGGCGTGCTGCGCCAGGACCCACTCCTCCCAGCCCGCCTGCCAGGTGGAATCCGAGGTCTGGTAGACGATCAGCTGGGCGCCCTGGTCGGTGTCCACCCGCGACATGTCGGGGAATGCCGACTCGAAGCAGATCAGCACCCCGATCGTGAGCGGCCCGCCCGCGGGCGGGGTGACCTGCATCACGTGCGCCCCGTTGCCGGCGATCATGTTCTGCGGCGCCGCTTTGCTGATCTTGGTAAGCCAGCCGAGCTGCTGCCGGAACGGGATGTACTCCCCGAACGGCACCAGGCGGGTCTTGACGTACCGGGCGGCGATCCCGCTCGGCCCGATCAGCACGGCCACCTTCGACTTGTCGCCGTTGGGCGCTATCGAGTCCTGGTTCAGGAGGATCTGCGCGCCGTCGACCGACGACAACGCCTCCAGCTGGTGCAGGAGCCAGCTGTACTTGGGCAGGTTCAGGTCGTAGGCGATGCTGCTCTCGCCCCAGAGGATCAGGTCGGCGTGGTCGCGGCCCAGGCCGGCGGACAACCGCTGGCTGGCGTTGACCCTGATCGCGGGGTCGTGCACGACTCCGGTCTGGATCATGGCGACCGTTATGTGCCGGGTTACCGGCGCGGCCGAGGTGAGTGCGTAGGCGACCGGGCCCGTGGCGACGGCGACCGCCGCGCCGGCCGCCCCGATCAGCCGCACCGGGATGCGGCTGGCCACCGCCGCGATGACGATGCCGGTGTTCGCCGCCACCAGCGCGAAGCTGACCAGCCACACCCCGCCCAGAGCGGCCAGCGCGAGGAACACGGGATGCTCCCACTGGCTGGCCCCGTACACCGCCCAGGGCCCGCCGAGCCCCTGCCAGGAACGCGCCCAGTCGGCCGCGAGCCAGCAGCTGGGCACGACCGCCAGCGCGGCCAGCGCGCGGAGCGGTGTCACCGGCGGGCGCAGCAGCGCCCAGGTCGCCCCGCCCACGCCGGCCCACAGCGCTCCCATCACGCCGGCCAGCAGCAGCAGCGCGGGGCCCAGGTTCGGGATCAGCCAGTAGAGCGCGGCGAGCAGGAACCCGGCGCCGAACCACCAGCCGCGCACGGCTGCCTCGCGCGCCGACGGCGCGGCGCGGAACAGCAACATGCCAGGGACCAGTCCGAACCAGGCCAGGAACTCCAGGTTCGGCGCCGGGAAGGCCAGGGCGGGCAGCGCCCCGGCGACAAGCGCGGCATAGCGAACCGGCTTGGTGAAGGCGCGCCAGAATGCCACATCCCTATTGTTAGTCCACGGCGCAAGAGGCGGCATCAGGAGCGAGCCGGCGCTGCCGCCAGGCCGCCAGCCGCCAGCAGCTGGCCGGGCCGCCGGCCGCCGGCCGGGCCGCCCGTTATGCGACTTTCGCCGTTTTCTGCATGGGCAGTCCGTGGATCTATCATGCGTGCCGCGCCCAGTTTGGTGATCTAGGACTCACATGCATGAAATAGATGGGTTTGGGTCCTAGATCACCGGGAGCCGGCCGTCCAGGCCGCCGGCGGGACTCCGTGT
>DASYXX010000323.1:0-13114 GCA_035934395.1 Streptosporangiaceae bacterium | reverse complement strand
TCGCCGCTGAAGTCTTTGTAGTCGACGAACACCGAGGTGCTGGCCTTGCCGGGGGTGCGCAGGAAGTTCGCGTTCACCGGGTCGATGCCGTCGGCCATCCAGGCCACCTTGACGCCGGCGCCGGTGAAGCCCAGGGAACGCGCGGTCTTGGCGCCGGGCACGGCCGAGTCGGTGCCGGTCAGCTGCAGCGCCTCGGGCTCGAGCTGGACGCGGCCGTTCGGCAGGCAGGCGCCGGGCAGGGTCCTGATGGTCGACGCGGACGAGGCCGGGGCCGACGGCGCCGCCGGGCTCGGCCCGTAGACGGGGCCGTCCGGGATGACCGCCTGGACCGCCGGGTTCGCCTTGAGTCGCGCCTCCTCGCCCGCGGACACCGTGGCCGCGACCGCGTTGACCAGGGTGTAGGGCTGCACGTGCACGGCGTGCACCTGGCGGAACTCGCCCAGCAGCGGCTGCTGAAAACGGGCAATCTTGCTGGCGCGGGCCTGGAAGGCGCTGGTTCCCTCGTGCGCGGCTCTCGGCTGGTTCTTGAACAGCACGATCACGTGCTGGGTGACGTTCTGGGAAAGCTGAGCGGCCTGTGCCGCCGACAGGGGCAGCGGGGCCTGGCTGACCGCCGAGGTCGTGGCGGGAGCGGCGACGGCCGCGGCCGCCTGCGCGGCCACCAGGGCCGCGGCGGACGCCCCGACCAGGAGCATCCAGCCGGCTCTGCGCCGAGCGTGTGATCCGGGCACAACAGGAGTCAGGCGTCCTCGCATGATCATCCTCACCTTCGACGGCTGCCCTTGAATAACCGGAATGGTGATGTGACCCAACGCGCGACGCTAGCAGAACCCTTACACGCTTGGAATTTTCATAGCCATAACTGTTTGATTACGAAAAATTGTCCAACGCGTAGGCCGACTCACGCGTCACTTTGTCAGCTGGCGAAGCCTGGGACGAGCCTCCTGTCTGCCGGACGGCCCCGCCAGGCGGCCCTCCCGGGCGGCCCTCCGGGCGGTCCCGCCAAGCGGCCCTCCCGGGCCGTCATGCCGTCAGCCCCTTCGCTTCATCTCGAATTCGAGATATCGTTTGGCATATGGACAGCGAGGAGCGTCAGGCTGGCGAAGTCGGCGGACAAGGGCGGGAGGGCGGGGGAGGTGATGGGAGGGGCGGCCGGGGAGATGACCGGCTGCCGCTGCTGCCGGGCTTCCGGGAGATGGCGCTGCGTCGCATGGCGGAGGAGCGCCGTCGCCTGGTCACCGACCTGACCGCCGAGCGCCAGGCCGCGCGGCTGTCGCAGACCGAGGTGGCCGCGCGCATGGGCACGTCTCAGTCGGCGGTGGCGCGGCTGGAGTCGGGCGCGGCGGACACGCGAGCGTCGACGCTGGAGCGCTACGCCGCCGCGATCGGCTGCCAGATCACCTGGCGGCTGGGGGATCCGGCGCGGGAGCGACAAGGCGATGAATCGTGACGATTCGCGCGGGGGCGACAAGAGGAGATAAGTACAGCCATGGTTCTGTCAGCTGAGTCGATCCCGGTTCCGCCGCACATCCCGCCCGGGCCCGGCATCCCGCCCCGGCCCGGCATCCCGCCCCGGCCCGGCATCCCGCCGCCGCCCGGCACCCCGAGGCCGCCCGGGATCCCGCCCGGGCCAGAGGTCCCCCCCGGCCGCCCGCCCTCGCCTGCCCGGGCATGGCCGGACCCGTCCCAGTGGCCGGGGCGCGTGTACGAGCGGCTGTTCGAGCAGCGGATCGTCCTGGCCCACGGCGAGCTCGACGACGAGGCGGCCACCAGCCTGTGCGCGCAGTTGCTCACCCTCGACGCCGAGGCCGACCAGCCGATCCGGCTCGAGGTGCAAGGCCTGACGGCAAGGCTCGCCCCGGCCCTGACGGTCATGGGAGTCCTCGACGTCCTCCGCGTCCCGGTGCGGGCGCAGGTCGGCGGCCAGCTGAGCGGCCCGGCGCTGGGCGTGCTCGCCGCCGCGTCCGACCGGCGCGCCTACCCGAACGCCGTGTTCATCCTGTCCGAGCCGCGGCTCGGCTTCGAGGGCTCCGCGACGGCGCTGGCCGCGCACGAGGAGCAGGTCAGGGTCATGCTGGACCAGCTCTACCTGCGCCTGGCCGAGGTCACCGGCCGCGAGGTCGACGAGATCCGGGCCGACGCGCGGCGCAGCCGCTACCTCAGCGCGGACGAAGCGGTCAGCTACGGCCTGATCCACGGCGTGGCCAGCAGCGCTGGCCTGCGGGGAACCGGGTAGCGCCCCCCGGGCATTCGGGCGATCCGGCGCGGCCGGATCCGTCGGCCGATCTAACCGATCTAACCGCATCGGTGGAACATCGAGGCTGCTACAACCGCATCGGTGGAACATTGATGCGGTTGCGGCTCGGCACGTGCGGCGATGCAACGGGCTTGCCGCGGGTTCGAGGGTTAGTCGGGGCCGGGGCGGCGGAGTCGCTTGATCTCGGACCGACGCTGCTTGTCCGCGAGCCTCCGCTCGCGTGCGGCTCGGCTCGGCCGGGTCGGGCGCCGTGGCTTGGGCGGCGGCGCTGTCGCGTCGGTCAGCAACGCGGACATCCGGGCTGCCGCGGCTTCCCGGTTCCGCAGCTGCGAGCGGTTCTCCGACGCGGTCACGGTGATAACGCCGCCCGCCATCCTGCCCTGCAGCGCGCTCAGGGCCCGCTCCTTCAGCGTCGGAGGCAGAGCGTCGGACCCGGCGAGGTCGTAGGAGAGCTCGACCCGGCTATCCGTGGTGTTGACCGACTGGCCGCCCGGGCCGGGAGACCGGGAGAACCGCCAGGTCAGCTCCTCGGGGGGGATCACCGTTCCGCGCACGATCACCTCGAGGCTCATGCTGAGCTCCCCGCCCGCCTCACAGCGCGCCGATCCAGGGGTGACCGGGGTGAACCCGCGGCAGCGCCCAGCGCAGCCAGCCGACGGCGGCCGCATCGAGCAGCGGCAGCGCGCCATCGAAGTCGGCCTGGTTCTTGGGTTCGGCCGCGTGCTTGGCCTTGAATAGCAGCACGATCTCCGCGGCCAGGTACGGAATGCCCGCCCCGGTGTGGCGGATGATCCGCTCGTACGGGAGCGTGATGGTCTCGTCACGGCGGCAGGCCCAGGCCCCGTGGCGTTGCGGCTCCCTGAAGATGTCCAGCCGGTACACGCCGGATCCGGGCTCGCTGACCCAGGTCTGGTGCATCACGTCGAAGGCGGGGCTGTCCAGCGGCCAGATCCTTCCCGCGCCGACCACCTCGAGGTCATATCCGGCGAGCGCCGCCCGGACGGCGCTGAACGACACGGCCGGGACGGCGATCTCCAGGTCGGAATGCTCCCGCGTCTGCTCGCCCCGGAACAGGTCAAGCGCCCACCCTGCCGCCACGTACCAGGGCACGCTCACGCCGGCCAGCAGCCGCGCGATGTCCTCCGGGCGCCACGGATCCCACCGCGGGTCGCTGACCTCCCGGCCGCCGGGTGGGATCTCGTCGGGCATCACGACACCTGCCTACCACCGCCCGCCCCGGGCACGGCGAGGCGGCCCACGGGTATTCAATTCGCCGACACCGGGCTTTCCCGCCCGCGTACCCATGTATTCGCCGGGCCAGGCCGCCCGCTCGCCCTGGTCCGTGGAGATCCGCCCCGGACCAGGGCGGCTCGTGCCTCAGGTCCGGGGACGTTTGTGGCGGACGTCATAGTGAGCCGGGAATGTCCGGGGCCCGCCGCGACGTCATAACGGTTATGAGCGACGATAATGGCCGAGGGCACGCCGCCCCGCCGGCGCACCTGGTGTTAGTAGCCCAGTCCGGAGCCAAGCAGGAGATCCCGCAGCCGTCCACTGCCCAGGCGATGATCGAGGCGGAGCATGCCATCCACCGCCTCGGCCACCACCTCCGGGAGGTCAAGGTGATCAGCCGGCACACGGCCCTCGCCCGGTGGCGGGCCGGCGAGCTGAGCTGGCGTCGGGTCGCGTAGCGGAGCCCTCCGGGCCGGCACCGGCCGACCCGCGCCGGGTTGCCTCGTTTACGGAGCCGGCCGGCCCAGGCTGCATGGCCTCGTTTACGGAGCAGGCCGGCCCAGGCCGCGTGGCCTCGTTTTAGGAAAACCGTCTGGCCAGCGCCCGGAGCACGGTCGTGTAGTGGTCGAGTTCGGGCACGCTGGCCTGCGGATCTTTCGCCGCGTCATCCCAGCGGCGCACGCGGATCGCCGCCGCGGCGTACCGGTTCGCCTCGAACTTCGTCAGCTCCGCGCGCCGCATCGGGCCGCCCTGCACGCGGAGGCTGGAGACCGAGGCCGGCGAGAGGGACGCCGCGTAGCCTGGTTCGACCGCGCAGAGGTAACGCTTGGCGGCGACGTGCAGCCCGACCGGCTCGGTGACCTCTTCGCCGAACCACTGGGCGAGCCAGGCGGCGCCGTTCTCCTCATGCCGGGTGCCGGTGCCCCGCATCAGGTCGTGGCCGTTGAGCGCGCCGGCGAAATGACCGACGTCGTGCAGCAGCGCGGCCGCGACCAGGGCCTTCGCGGCCTGGTCCTGCTCCGCCAGCGCGGCCGCCTGGAGCATGTGCGCGGCCTGGCTGACTGGCTCGCCGTGATACGCCGCGGCGCCCTCGCCCGCGAACAGGGCGGTGATCGCCGCCACGGCATCGGCCGCGCTCATCGGCTGGCCTTCCGGCTGCGCTCGAGCACCGCCAGCATCGACGCGACGCCGTCAAGGTCGGCATAGCAGCCCTGCAGGTGCCGCTCCCCCGCCGCGTCGAAGCCGGTCCGTGCGTGCAGGACCCTCGTGTTGTCCAGGACCACGCAGTCGCCCGGGCCGAGCCGGAAGGTCAGCATCAGCTCCGGCCTCATGATCATTTCAGCGAACGCCCGGTGGGCCGCGTAGAACAGGACGGTATTTTCCCGCCCTGCCCGCCCTGCCCGCCCTGCCCGCCCTGCCGGCCCTGCCCGCCCTTCCCGTCCTAGGCGCGGCGGCTGCATGGAACGGCCGTTGAACCTGACCTCGCGGATCCGCCCGCGCGGGTCGACGCCGATCATGGGGCGGGTCGCGCGCAGCTCAGCGGTCGCATCCGAGTACGCGAAGGTCACCGGGGTCTGGGCGAGGATCTCGAACGCCGACGGGTCCGCCGCGCGGAGCCGCGCCGCGGCCATGAAGCCGTCGACAAGCCCGGAGTCGCCGCCCTCCGCCGCGGCGGCCAGGCAATGCAGCAGCTGCACCGTCGGCACGGGATCCCGGTAGGGATTGTCGGTATGCGGAGCGATGGGAAGGCTGGTGAACGCGAGGTTCGTCGGGGTGGCCTCGACCCGGACGTCAAAGAGGCGGCCGTAGTTGGTCTCGCGAACGAAGCCCATGCTCGCGGCCACGGTGAGCACCGTTCCCGGCTGGCACGGGACGTCGCGGAGCAGGAAGAACCCGTCGCGCAGCAACGCTGACAGGCACTCCGTGCGGTCCGCCTCGCTGCCCAGGTAGCGCGGCCAGGACCGCTCGGGGATGCCGGCGGCGAAGTCACCCGCGGCCCACAGGCGCTTCGCGTCCTCGGCGCGGTCGTCTTCTGGCGGGGCGTGCTGCTCGGCCAGCCAGTCCCGGGAGAACACGCCGCGGTGACCGTCCGGCCCGAAGACGACCTCGATCGAGTCACCCGTGGCCCGGGTCGTGGCCAGCCACACGTCGGCGGGCAGGTCGGTGATGCTCACCAGCCGCTGCCCGCTGCCGGCATGGCGGCATTCGGCGCAGCCGCAGCTGTCGCGCAGCCAGATCGCGGCGAGCCCGTGCAGCACCGGATCGCCGGAGTCGGTGTTCATCACTCCAGCGTGAGCAGGGCCGGCGGGCGAGACAACACGCGCCGCCGGATGTTCCGCCACCTGATGCGCGCGCGGCCGGCGGCGTTCACCGCGGTGACGTCCCGGCGCCTCGCCCGCTGCGCCGCGGCCCGGGGGTCAGAGCCTCCGGGCCGCCCGCCGTGCGAGTTGGTTGCCGCCGCTCGCCTGCCGGGCCGCTCAGCGGCCGGCGCGTGACCGCAGGAACGGCAAGCCGAGCGGGGCCACCGCCGCGATGGCCGCGACCAGGCCGATGAACGCGCCGATCCCCCAGCCGACCGAGATGCCCAGGACGCTCGCGGGCTTGAACACGAACGAGATAAGCGCGAGCAGCACGTTGAGGCCGGTGACCGCCAGCAGCGCCTGCTCGGGACCGACAGGGAGCCGGAATGGCAGCTCGTCGAAACCCGCGCGAACCACGAGGAAGGCCAGGATAGCGAGCGCGAGAATGAGGTCGATGTACATATAGCCGTGGTAAAGCCCGTTGACCGACCCGCTGCCGAACCCTCTGACGCTCCAGGTGAACCACGGCAGGAACAGCGAAATGAACAGGACCAGGGTGGCGCCGCCGACAATCTGGTCGTTCCGCGTGAGCCGCTTCAGGTCCAGGTTGAACGCCGGCCGGACCGCTGTCGCGGCATGCCCCATGGGCGCCCCTGCGGACGCCCCTGCCGGGGGCCCGAAGCGGGCCTCGGGCCCCTGATTCGCGTTCATCTGCGCGCCGCACCTTGGGCACGCCGCTCCCTCGACAACGTCGTTGCCGCACTGCGAGCAGATCATAAGTCCCCGCCTTTCGAATGGGCCGGAGCCCGCGCTCCGTGCCGCTCCGCCGATTCCTTGCCGCCCGCTGCCCCCGCAGCGGAGTTGCCGAGCAATGGCGTGCTCGCCGCAACAGGATTCGGCACCGCGCCAATCATCGCCGACGGGCGCATATCTTCCGACAGGGATATCCCTGGCTCTGGCCCTAGGGCGGTCCCTAGGACCTGGAGTTCCGCCGATCCTTCTGCGGGACTGCCCGGAGTGCCTCAGCAGCATCCCCATCAAGGCCAAGCGGTGCATGTACTGCACCTCGGAAGTGCCGCCGGTCGCGCCGCCGCAGCTGGTCCCGTCCGACTAGTCTCCCGTCTCAGCCCGGTGACCAGGTGTATGGCGTGGTCAGGGCCAGGCAGGCGAAGCCGAGCCGCTCCAGGATCGGCCTGCTCTCGGGTGAGGCGTCCACCTGCAAGTACCTGTATCCGCGCGCCGCGGCGAGTCCAGCGCGGTACGCCACGAGCGCCCGGTAGATGCCACGCCCGCGCCACTGCGGGAGCGTGCCGCCGCCGAACAGCCCGGCGAACTCGCTTCTCGCGTAGAAATCGACCCGGGCCGAGCAGACCGGCTCGTCACCGGCCATGGCCACGACCATCGCAACGGACTGCGGCGAATCTCTGAGCTGAGCGCTCAGCGAGCTGCGGAGCTGCGCGTGGCCCGTGCCGAACACCCGGTCATGCACCTCCATCAGCCGCCCGATGCCAGCCTCGTCCGTGACCGGGACCAGGCGGACGCCGACCGGAAGGCGGACGTCGGCGAGGGTCCGCGAGCCCCCGACGAGCCCGGCCGCCTCAGCCACCATGAGCGCCTCCTGCTCCCCGGCGACGAATCCCTCGGCGAGCAGCCGCTGGCCCAGGTCGGCAGGCCGGTCGTAGCTGTAGAGCTTCCACTCGAACCGCTCGCCGCGGGCCCCGAAGAACCTGATCTGGTCGGCGATGACCTCGTCGGCCGTCGCGGGATCCAGGTCTGACCAGGCGATGCCGGACCAGCCTGACCCGCCGCCGGGCGTCCAGCGCACGACTGGTCCCGCCCGCTCCGCCAGCGAGCCGGGCCCGTCAGGCTGGGTGCCCCGCCGGACCTGCGCGTCGAACTCCGCCAGGACCGCGGCGTGATCGAGTTTCATTCCTGAACGCCATCATGGCGGGTCGGCACGCGCAAGCCCAGATAGGCATCCGGCCCCGGCTGATCACTTTGCGTCGGCGTAGCAGCTGACCACGGCGGTCGTCATGGGGAACCGCACCTGGGTCACGCCGAACACGGTCCGCCCGGCCTCGGCGGCCGCTTCGGCCACGGCCGTCGCCACGTCCTGCGCCACCGCCGCGGGGCAGTGGACGAGGACCTCGTCATGCTGGAAGAACACCAGGTGCGGCGCCTGCGGGTCCCAGCAACCCGGCCGGGACGGTGAGCCGCTCGCCGGGCCTGCGGGGGCGCCTGGACCGGCCAGGCCGGCCGGGCGGCCGGACGCGGGCTCGCCAATGCCGTCGCCGGGCAGCGCCGCGAGCCTGCGGCGCAGGGCGGCCAGCAGGACCAGGGCCCAGTCGGCCGCGCTCGCCTGGACCACGAAGTTGCGGGTGAACCGGCCACGGGCCCGCGCCGCCCGGCCCGCGCCGGGGTCCCGCTCGGCCTCCGGGTCGCCCGCCTCCATCGTCACGGCCCGCCACGCGGCCGACGGCGGCGGGCACGTCCGGCCCAGGACGGACCTGACTACCCGGCCCTCCTCGCCGGCCCGTGCCGCCGCCTCCACGTAACCGGAGGCGGCGGGGAAGCGCCGCCGGAGGACGGCCAGCAGCTGGCCCGCCTCACCCCCGGCGCCGCCGTACATGGCGGACAGCAGCGCCTTCTTGGCCTGGCCGCGGTCTCCGCCGAACAAGCTGGCCAGACCCTCGTACAGGTCGCCGCCGGACGCGGCCTCAGCGAACGCGCGGTCGCCGGCCAGCGCGGCGAGCACCCGCGGTTCCAGCTGGGCCGCGTCCGCCACCACGAGGGCCCAGCCCGGATCGGCCACGACTGCGCGCCGCAGGACTCGCGGGATCTGCAGCGCGCCGCCGCCGCGCGATGCCCAGCGCCCAGACACCACCCCGCCCACGACGTACTCAGGCCGGAACCTGCCGCCCGAAACCCAGGCGTCCAGCCAGGCCCAGCCGTGCGCGGCGTGCAGCCGGGCCAGCTCCTTGTACTCCAGCAGCGGCGCGATCGCCGGGTGATCGATCTCGCGCAGCACCGAGAACCTGGTGGACGGCACGCGGACCCCAGCCGCGGCCAGCGCGCGAATCAGCTGGGCCGGCGAGTCCGGGTTCACCGGCCGGCCGCCCAGCGCGGCCGAGATCTGCGCGGCCAGCTCGGCCAGCCTGGCCGGCCGGGATCCGGCCAGGGCCGCGGGAGGGCGCGGGCCGAGCATCGCGGTCAGCAGCTCGTCGTGCACATCGGCTCGCCAGGGCAGCCCGGCGAAGGTCATCTCGGTGGCCGCGAGCTCGCCCGCCGACTCGGCCGCGACCAGCGCGGCGAACTTCGCCGGATGCTCGTCGGCCGCGATCCGCCGCAGCTGGTCGGCGTGGGTCTCGATCAGCGCATCGAGCGCGGCCAGGGCGTCGGGAGTCCCCGTGCCCACGTCCTCGAACAACGCGCCCTGCCGGCCGGCCGCATGCCCGCCAGGCCCTGGCCCGCCGACTCCCGGCCCGCCGGCTCCCGGCCCGCTGGCTCCCGGCCCGCCGGCTCCCGCGACGGGTCCCGGCCCGGGCCCGCCAGGGCCTGGCCCGGCCGCGACGTGCGCCTCGGCCCGCCCCTTTCGGCCGAGCAGAAGCCGCTCGGCGTCCGCCACATCGTGGCAGCGCCCGATCCGCAGTCCGGCCCGCAGCAGCGCCGGATAATGATCCGCGGTACGCGACCATACCCACCGGAGACTGTCATCCGCGGACCGCTCGTACCGGGCCACGGCCTCGGCAAGATCAGGGACCGCAACGGGCTCCCCGGCCATGGCCCCGTCTGCGGCGAGCTCGCACAGCGCCGCGCCCCCCGAGGCGTCCGGCACGACCGCTACCCGCACGTTCAGATTCTCCGGCCAGGGTCCGACAGAACGGCCAGCCGGCCCGGCTATCCCGCGTGCATACGATTTCGATCATGGTCTGCCGCCTGGCCCGAGATCTGGGTACGCCACTCGCGATATGCGTGAGTGTTCCGCGCGTCGACCGCAATCCCCTGGCGACTCCGCAGCGCCGCAAATGCGGCCTTACGTGGGTAAAGCCGACTGGGCGGCGCGATACTGAGATCACCTTGGGCTCTGCGGCACTGGGCCTGCGCAGGAGCCTGCGCACGCGGACGCTGCGGGGCCTAGTGACCGGCGGAGGCTGACGAAGGCCTGCCGGCTGGTGTCTGAGACCCGGCCCGGTAGCTGGGCGGGCCGGGTCCCAGACGCTTGCCCTGCTCGCGGCCGGCCCTGCTTACCCTGCTTGCGCGCCGACGTTCCCTGGCGGTGCCATGCCGAAGTCCGGGCGCTCCTGCTGCAGCAGGGTCAGGTCCTCGATGCTGACCGCCGTGGCGGTGCTGCCGCTGACGGTCGCCTGCACCGAAGCCTGGTTGCCGACCTTGACCGAGCCGATTCCATCGCGCTGCGCGTCGACGAGCGTCGAGCTGGTGATGGCGTAGCTCTTCGTGAACCCATCGGCGCTCTTGAGCGTGATCGACGTGGTGCTCACGGCCGTCACCTGGCCGTTCTGCACGTCGACGGTCTCGTAACCGCCGCCGGACTTGCCGATGACAAACTCGCCGTGCAGGGCGCCGAACAGGTTGCCGCCGAGACCGAACAGCGGCCCGAAGTGGCGGAAGCGGGGGGTGGCCGGTCCGGCCGACCCGGGCACCCCCGGGGAGGGGGTCGGATTGGTGATCAGCGCGCTCGAGGAAGCCGCCGGCGCCGACGAATGTGTGGCGGCGAGGGCGGCTCCCGCCCCGCCCAGCAGCGCGGCCACGGCCACGCCCGCGATGACGTACGGGCGACGTGACCCCGAGCGCAGGCGCATCGGCCCGATCGGGCGCGTCGCGTACGGCCAGCCTGCCCGTGCCGGGGGTTCTTCCTGGTCCGCTGGGTCCGGCTGGTCGGCCGGCATCCACCAGACGCGTTCGTTCTCTGAGGGCTCATCCGACATCGGAGACTGGCTCCTTCCGGGCGCGAGAATCGCGGTGGTGACTACCCCGTAGATTCCCGCAAGGACCTGAAGGCACGCTGAATCCCGGCAGAGCCATGTCTCTAATGTCGGAAAGCCGCCAAGGCGGGCCCAGGCAGACGGCAGCGCGGACATCCCGGCGAGGAACGCCCTCGGCGGACGACGCGACGCCAGCCGCGACTGCCGACCGCAGTCCGGTGGGTTTACCCCCGGGCTAACACAGCCGCGAGGCCTGACCCGGCAGTTCGCCGGCCGTCCAGCCGGCCAGCTCCGCGGCCATGGCTTCCGGGCCGGAGCGGTCCCTGCTCTGCTGCTTGGTGCTGGCTCCCCTGGCCGCTCGCTTCTGCCTCGACAGCGCGTGGCCGCCGGGCACTCGGCTCGCGCGGGTCCAGCCCGCAGCGGCCCGGCTGGGCTCGGCGGTCGGCGCGGGCTCGGGCTCGGCGACGGCCGGGTCGGGATCCTCGTCCTCGTCCTCGTCCGCGTAGGCAGCGGGCTCGAGCCGCGGGCGGAACGCGGGCGGGCCGGGCGGCACTGTCTCCGCGCTCTGGTCGGCCCTCCGGGCTGAGGGCTCGTGATCTGCCGTAGCTGGTTCCTGGGCTTGCCGCCCGGCGCCAACCGGGCCCGGCTCCTCCTCGCGCGTACCGTTGTCCCGCTGAGCCGACTCGGGCGGCCCTTCCCGCTGGGCCGTAACCGGCTGGGCCTGCGTGGGCACGCGGACGCGCCCGGCACCCTGGCGACGGTCCGCCTCGGGCGCCCTGGCCTCGGTGGCCTCGGCGGTCCGCGTCGCGGCCAGCGACGCGACAGAGGCGTAGACGGGTCCGTTGCAGTCGTGGCGATCGAGCAGCGCGGCGAGCTGCTCGGCCTCGCGGGCGTCGATGCCGAACACCACACGCGGCTGGCCCCACGGCTCCTCCAGCGAGTAGCCCACATAACTCGAGACCGGTGGCGGTGGATCAATCCCCAGACCATGCAAGGTGCGCCAGCGGTCCCACGCCCGCTCCAGCTCCGCCGCAGCCTGCTGCGCACGCACGATCAAATTCGGATCGCGCATCGCGATCCCTCCCCTCGAAGCAACGGCACGCTCCGCCAGTTGGCGGACCCCCGGGCGTGCGCACATCGCCGCAGGGCACACGAGCGACGTGCGGCTGATGGTGTGCGACGCCTGTGGCCACCGCCGCTCCCCCTTCCGGCGGTGGCACGGCGACCAGTATGGCGGAAGAGGTGCCCGGGCAGGCGTGATTACGAAAAGTTGAAGAGTAATTACGTAGAGTCACATGAGAATGAGCGCGCATCGAGACAGGCTCCTAGGCCGACATCCGTGGTGATCCGTGCAGCGGTCAACCCATCGATGCCGGAGAGTGCGCCATAACTGCGCCATAAGCTCTTGAGCGGCATTTACTGGGGGGCCGGATCGACCCCGGCTCTGCCCGGTGGGAGTGACGCTCCTCGAGCGCCTCCCGCGGACCACGCCCCTGGAAGCGGCGCTTTCGCCGCCGGGGCCGACCCCCCCTTGATCGTGCTTTCTGCTCTGGCCGCGCCTGCTCGGCCGCTAACGCGACCAGCATCACTGGCAGTTACCTCACCAGATCCGCGGCCAGACGTCATTCCGAGCGCTGCTGCGGGATACCCGCGAGCAGTGCGCGTACCTCTGTCTCCCGGTACCGGCGGTGCCCGCCGAGCGTACGTATGGAAGTCAGCTTCCCGGCCTTGGCCCACCGTGTGACGGTCTTCGGGTCAACCCGGAACATGGTCGCGACCTCTGCTGGGGTCAGCAGAGGCTCGGCCTCTGGTGTGCGTGCAGACATGTTGACGGCCTCTCCTCCTGGACCGGTACTGCGATCCTGCGTTTGTTCTGTTCCTGGCTCCCTTGGGGAGCCTGCCGTGGATGTCCTATATGGTCTACTCAGACCATATTGCCATCACCAGCGGTGACAAGTCGACCACCAGGAGCAAAATGTTTCTCCGCGCTCCGTCACGTTGCTCCATTGATCCGAGTCACGCTGCGTGATTCTAGCGACACGCAGCGTCGCAACGGGCAGATTCGGAAAAGTCATCCCCCCCTCCCCTCAGCTTCCTTGCTCGATGGCCTCCAGTTCGCGCCACCTGGCGCGCAGCCGCTGGTACATGGCGGCTGCCAGCTCAAATTCCCTGCTAGCCAGGGCACTTACGGCGGCGGATACCTCAGCTACCGACTGGTCAGCGCGGAGCGCGTCGTCATCGAGTAGCTGAACCAGCCCTCCATAGTCAAGTTCCACCAGCGAGTGCGGGTGGAACTCCTCCAGCCAGCGCCCGACCTCCTCGAGCGCGGCGCTGATGCGGACCAGCGCAGCGGTGCGCGGTGCGCCCTGACCGGGCTTGGCCCC
>DASYXX010000322.1:0-7621 GCA_035934395.1 Streptosporangiaceae bacterium | reverse complement strand
CCGACGGCGCGCTGATCCCCCTCGCCGAGCAGGACCGCACGCTGTGGGACCGGCGGCTCATCATCGAGGGCATCGGCCTGATCACCCACGCGCTGCGCCGGGGACAGCCAGGCGAGTATCAGGTGCAGGCGGCGATCGCGGCCCTGCACGACCAGGCCGCCTCGCACGACGACACCGACTGGCCCGAGATCCTCTCGCTTTACGGCCAGCTCGAGGCCATGACCGGCAACCCCATGGTGCGGCTCAACCGGGCGGTGGCCGCGGCCATGGCCCGCGGGCCGGACGCGGGCCTCGCGCTCCTTGACGGCCTGGGCGAGCGGCTCGGCGACCATCACCGGCTGCACTCGGTGCGCGCCCACCTCCTCGAGCAGGCCGGCGACAACGCGGCCGCCATCGCCGAGTTCCGGGCCGCGGCGGCCCGCACCACCAACCTCCGCGAACAGCAGTACCTGACCACGAAGGCAGCCCGGCTGGCCCGTGCCGGGCGCCGGCAGGCCGGGACGCAGTAAGGCCTCCGGTGAACCGGAAAGCCCGGTCTGCCGTGGTTTTATCGAACGCGTGACCGCGGCCGCGCCGATGGCCCATGCTTATCCGGGGAGCCTGAACGCGGGAGGCGTATACCCATCAACTCGAGATCCTCCAAGGCCGCCGGGGGATCGTCACCGGACAGGCTCGGCGGCCGTCTGGTGGTGACGGCCTCCGTGATCGCCACTGCCCTGGTGGTCCTCGCCGTACTGGCGCTCTTCGCGCCGCGCCCGAAGGGCAGCGACGCGTCGCCCGCGGCCGCCGCCCCGGCGCTGTCCCCGTCCGCCACCAGGTACCTGGCGATAGCCACCGCCGCCAACCACCGCCTGGAGATCGCCAACGACGGTTACAAGAAGGACGAGCTCACCAGCCTCGCCGCGGCCAGGGCGGACCTGAGGTCCGAGGTGGCCACGGAGACCTCGTTCGACGAGCAGCTGGCCCAGATCCCGTTCCCGCTCAGCGTCGCCTCCATCGTCCGGGCGCTGATCCTCGCCAACCAGCAGCGGGGCGCGCTCACCGCCCGGCAGGCCCGGTCGGCCTCACTCGCCCAGCTCCGGTCGTTCGACGCCCGGCACGGGGCCGCCGACGCGGCCGTCGAGGTGCAGGTGCGGCTCCTGCGCAAGGCGCTGCACCTCCCCCCGCCGACGACCAGCTGAGCCAGGGTTCCGCCGCCGGGCCGCCCTCGGCCTGGCCGCTCCCGCCGTCACCCCCACCCCCGCCCCGGCCCTGCCATCCGCTCATATTTAACTTGACAGCTAACTAACCATATGGTGAAGTAAGGCTGGTACCGAGGAGGCGACCATGACCGTGGCCGAGGACCGGCTCGATGCCACCTTCACCGCGCTGGCTGATCCGACGCGTCGCGCAATCGTCGCGCGGCTGGCCCGGGGGGACGCCACGGTGAACGAGCTGGCCGCGCCGTTCGACATGACGCTCCCTGGTATCTCCAAGCACCTGAAGGTGCTCGAGCGCTGCGGTCTGATCTCGCGGACCAGGCGCGCGCAATTCCGGCCTTGCCATCTGGAGGGTGACGTGCTCGAAGCGGCTCTGAGCTGGATCGAGGAGAACCGGCGGGTCTGGAAAGAGCGTTTCGACAAGCTCGACGAGCACCTGCGCGATCTCCAGCGAGCACCTTCCCAGCGACGGAAAGGAACGACGGATGGCTGACAGAACGACCGATACCGGCGAGCTCACCTACGCCCGCGTGTTCGACGCGCCACGAGAGCTCGTGTTCCGCTGCATGCTCGAGCCGGAGCACCTGACCCATGTCTGGGGCCCGGCCGGGGTGAGCACGCCCCTGGAGACGATCAAGGTCGATGCGCGCCCGGGCGGGGTGTTCGAGACCGTGATGGTCAACGACTCCGACGGCTCCCGGTACCCCACGCGCGCCGTGTACGTCGAGATCGTGGAGCCGGAGCGGATCGTGTGGACCGAGCCTGACTCCGGCGTGACGACCACCTCGACGTTCCGCGACCTGGGCGGCGAGCGCACCGAGCTCCATATCCGCCAGGCGAACGCCCCGGCGGGATACCGCAGCCCCGAGGCGCGGGCGGGGTTCGCGACCTCGCTCGACCGCTTTGCCGCATACCTCGAGAAGCTGGGAGGCTCACGGTGACCACACCGCCCGCGACTGACGACACCCACCTGCAGCCGGCCGTGGCCGCCGAGTTCACCACCCTGGCCGACCTGCTCGCGGCCGCCTCCGGTGCCCAGTGGGACACCCCGTCGCTGTGCGAGGGCTGGCGGGTCCGCGAGGTTGTCGCGCACCTGACGATGGCCGCGCGCTACTCGGAAGCGGAGTTCATGACCGAGCTCCGCCGGTGCGACTTCGACTTCACGCGCCTCTCGAACGAGGTCGCGGGCCGGGACGCAAGCCTGCCCGAAGACGAACTCGTCGCCAACCTGCGTTCTGACGTCATGCAGCGCTGGACCCCGCCCGGCGGCGGCTACCACGGGGCGCTCAACCATGTGGTGATCCACGGGCTGGACGTGACCGTGCCCCTGGGCGTGCCGCGCCGCTCCCCGGACGAGACCATCAGGGTTGTTCTCGATGACCTCGCTCAGGCTGGCGGTCACGCCCACTTCGGCACCGTTATCAATGGTCGTCGCCTTGAGGCCAGCGACCTCGACTGGTCGCATGGCTCGGGCCCGGTGCTGCGCGGCGCGGCCGGCGACCTGGCCCTCGCGATCTGCGGCCGTGCGGTTCCTGCCGGGCGGCTCGAGGGCAAACCACTTCAGCGCGGATAACCCAGAGCAGTCAGCACCGGTAGTCTTGGCGGTCATGGATTTGTTCGATCTGTCCGGGAAGACGGCCGTTGTCACCGGCGGAACGCGCGGGATCGGGCTCATGATCGCGCGCGGCCTGCTCGAGGCCGGGGCCCGCGTGTACATCAGCTCGCGCAACGCCGACGGCTGCGCGGCGGCGGAGTCGGAGCTCAGCCAGCACGGGACGGTCACGGCCATCCCGGCGAACCTGTCCACCGAGGCGGAATGCCTGCGGCTCGCGAGCGAGGTCGCCGAGCGCGAGCAGGCCCTGAACGTGCTGGTCAACAACGCGGGCGCGACCTGGGGCGCGCCGCTGGCGGAGTTTCCCGCCGCCGCCTGGGACAAGGTCGTCGACCTGAACCTGAAGGCGCCGTTCTACCTGACCCGGGCGTTCCTGCCGCTGCTGGAGGCCGCGGGAACGCACGACGACCCGGCCCGGGTCATCAACATCGGCAGCATCGACGGGCTGCGCGTGCCGTCGCTGCCGACGTATGCCTACTCGGCGAGCAAGGCCGGGCTGCACCATATGACCCGGGTACTGGCCCGGGAGCTCGGCCCGCGCCACATCACGGTCAACGCCGTCGCCCCCGGGCCGTTCGAGTCCAAGATGATGGCAGCGACGCTGGAGCGGTTCGGGGACGCTATCGCCGAGGCGGCCCCGCTGCGCCGCATCGGCCGCCCCGACGACATGGCAGGCGTCGCCGTCTACCTGGCCTCGCGCGCGGGCGCGTACGTCACCGGCGCGGTGATCCCGGTAGACGGAGGGATCGCTACCACGGTCTGACCCGGCGCGGGCCGCGACGCCCCCCGGGGTGGCCGCAATCCGGGCACCACGGCTGGGCTCCCGCACGGCGGCGACGGCGCCTCGTTAGCCTGGTACCTGTCCCGGCGGCCGCGGGCCGTTAGCCAGCTGTTCGCCGCCGCGCGCCGTGGTCCGTGATCGAAGCCGCTGGAGTGATACCTCGTCCATGTCCGCTTCCCGTAGTGGTCCCCTGCCGGCCTTGCTCGGCCGCTATCGTCCGCGGGATCCGGCCGAGGCCGCCGACGTCAGCCGCGTGCGCGCGCTCGCGGAGAGCGCCGATGACCCGTGGCTGCGGACGATCCCGCTGCACGTCACCGCCTCCGCGCTGATCGTGCACCCCGGCAGCGGCCGGGTGCTGCTGCGCTGGCATGGGCGCCAGCATGCCTGGCTCCAGGTCGGCGGGCACGCCGACCCTGGCGAGACCGACCCGCTGGCCATCGCGCTGCGCGAGGCCGAGGAGGAGACCGGGCTGACCGACCTGGTGCCCTGGCCGGACGCGCAGCTCCGCCACGTGGTGATCGTCCCGGTTCCCGCCTCCGGCCGTGAGCCCGCCCACCAGCACGCCGACCTGCGGTTCGTGCTGGCCACCCGGACCCCGGACGCGGCGCGGGCCGAGACCCCGGACGCGCCGCTGCGCTGGCTGTCCCCCCGCGAGGCGCGCGAGATCTCCGCCGAGGCCAACCTCCGGGAGACCGTGTCCCGGGCCGAGCGGCTGCTCGCAGGCCATCCCGAGTCGTTATCGTCGCCAGCCGCCTCGCGGCGCGCCCGGGTCCCGGAGACCCCGCGGCCGCTGGTGTGGCTGGCCGGAAATGTAGCGGCTTCAGGCATTCTGTGAGACAAATAGTAGAGATGTATCAGTGGCGTGGCTGTGGTCGTGCGACCACGCGGCGGGAGTGACAGCCATGTACCTCGTCGGTGAAGCGGCAGACGGCGCGGACGACGGCGGCCCCGCGGCGGCACCGCCCGCCTGGCACCTGCTCACCGAGCCAGCCCGTGGGCTCGCCGGGCTCGCGGCCTTGCCCCTGGCCGCACCATGGCTGGCGTCCGCGCCGCGCGGCGACGGGCACGGCGTGCTGGTCCTGCCGGGACTACTGGCCTCCGACATGAGCACAACCCCGCTCCGGCGGTTCCTGCGCTGGCTGGGCTATGACGTGCACGGCTGGGATCTCGGGCGCAACCTCGGCCCGACCGACGCCGTGCTGGAAGGGCTCCCCCGGGCTCTGGCGGCTGCCGCCGAGCGCGCCGACGGGCCCGTGTCGGTGGTGGGCTGGAGCCTGGGCGGCATCTACGCCCGCGAGATGGCGCGCCGGCATCCCGGTCAGGTCCGTCAGGTGATCACCCTGGCCAGCCCGTTCGCGCTGACCGACCCGCGCCAGAGCCGCGCCGAGGGCGCCTACCGCCGCCGCGGTTACCTGCACGCGGACGCGGGGCCGGTGCCCACGCGGGAGCAGCTTGCCCGGCCGATCAGCGTGCCGTCCACGGCCGTGTACTCCCGGCGCGACGGCATCGCCGCCTGGCAGGCCTGCATCGAGCCGGAAACGGCGCTGCACGAGAACGTCGAGGTCCGCTGTGGCCATCTGGGGTTCGGCACCGACCCCGCGACGCTGTGGCTAATCGCCGACCGGCTCGCGCTCCCGGCAGGCCAGTGGCGCCCGTTCCGGCCGCCCACGCCGCTGCGACGGCTCTACCCGCGCTGAGAAGCAGCCGATGCAGCAGCTCACCGGGACCGCTGCTATGCTTCCCGGCCGTGCGAGTGCCAGCATCGGATGCGCCGCTTAGATTCGGCCTGGTCGGCACCGGTTACTGGGCTCGCATCACGCATGCGCCCGCTCTTGCCTCGGCCGAGGGCATCGAGTTCGTGGCCGTCTGGGGCCGCAATCCCGACGCGGCCCGCGGACTCGCGGCCGAGCACGCGGCGGCCGCGTGCGAAGACTTCGACGCGTTTCTTGCCCGCGTGGACGGGGTGGCGTTCTCGGTGCCGCCCGACGTGCAGGCCGCCCTGGCCCTGCGGGCTGCCGCCGCGGGCAAGCATCTGTTGCTGGAGAAGCCCATCGCCACCTCCGCGGCGGCGAGCGGCGCACTGGTGCAAGCCGTCGAGGCCGCCCGGGTCGCGTCGATTGTCTTCTTCACGCAGCGCTTTCAACCCGAGGTCCGGGCCTGGCTGGCCGACGTCACCGGCGGCGGCGACCGCTGGTCGGGCGCTGAACTGGTCTGGCTGGGCTCGTCGCTGCGCGAGTCCAGCCCCTTCAATACGCCGTGGCGAACGGAGAAGGGCGCCCTGTGGGACCTGGGGCCACATGCGATTTCGCTGCTCTGGGCGTGTCTGGGCCCGGTGGGTTCCGTCACGGCCGACGCCGGCCTGGCCGACGTCGCACACCTTGTGCTGCATCATCGCAGCGGGACGACGAGCACCGTGACGGTCAGCCAGAGCGCATCCCCTGCGGCGCAGGGCTTTGGCTGTTACCTGTGGGGCGAAGCCGGACGGTCGACCGCGCCGGGCCTGCCCCCCGAGCCGGTCACGCCGATGCGGGTCGCTCTGGCAGAACTCGTGGCCAACGCCCGGTCCGGGCGGACGGCCCACGCCTGCGACGTGCAGTTCGGTCACGATGTCGTCCGGCTGCTCGCCGAGGCCGAACGGCAGCTCGCCCAGCACCGCCGCTGAGCCGACCTGCTGGAAGCGATACGTGGGTGTGCTCTCAGCGATCCCGGCTGGACAATGGTTCCGGTCGGTGCCGTACCAGTCCCAGCTCGAGGAGGATCTGACCATGAGCGACCAACCGTCGACGCCGGGCAGCTCCGACAATGACCTGAACGGGCAGTCTGACCGGCTGGACGATGCCCGCGAGGCTGCCTTGATGCGAGAGATAATTCGTAAGCAGGAGCGGCACAGGGAAGGCGGCGTTGAGCCAGAGCTCGACGATGTGGACACAGACCCCGAGCCTGGTGCGTAACGCCGGTCAGGCGGACGCGAGGTGGCGGTCGAACCAGGCGACCGTGGCGGCGACCGCGGGGTCCACGTATCCCGGAACGTCGTAGAGGTCGATGTGATTCGTGGTGTCCAGCCAGACCAGCTTCTTCGGCCCGCCCGCTCGCTCGAACGCCGCCCGCGCCTGCTCGGGGGTGGTGAACGCGTCGGTCCGGCCGTGCACGATCAGCAGCGGCGTCGGCGACACGAAGTCGGCGCCGATGGCCAGATCCGCGGTAATCAGTTCGAGCACCGATAGGGCGGTCAGCCGGTTCACCCAGCCCGGGCTCGCTGACCGGGAGGTGCCGTAGTAGTCGAACGGCTCGCGGCCCGCCATCACGACCGGGCGGTCGTCGCCGACGTCGATGGCCGCCCAGTACTCGACCTGGCCGGTGGCCGCCTGACGTTGCGCGATCGCTGCGAACCTGGCGAGCTGCTCGCGGTACCCTCGCGCGCCCATCGCGTCCCGCATAGCGAGGGGATTGTTGTAACCGCCGGCGATCCCGGCAATCGCGCGGATCCTGGGGTCGAAAGCGGCGAACCTGAGCGCGTACCCGCCGCCCAGGCAGATACCGCAGCAGCCGATCCGCCCGGGATCGACCTCCGGCAGCGCCGCGAGGTAGCTCACCGCGTCCCGCAAGTCGTGCAGCTTCCCTGCGGCGTCCTCGTGCTGGCGGGGCTCACCCCCGCTGGCGCCGAAATTCCGGTGGTCGAAACACAAGGTCGCATATCCCGCGGCCGTGAGGCGCTCCGCGTAGGCGCCGACCACCTGCTCCTTCACCCCAGACAACGGTCCTGTCAGCACCACCGCCGGGCCGGCGCCGCGATGTCCCGCGGGAAGACGCAGGTGGCCGGCGAGCTCGATCCCGTCGCTGGTGAAAGAAACGTCCCTGCACGACATGCGCAAAGGCTACGTCGCCGGAGCGGCGCCAGGCGGGCGGGAGCAGCTCGCTGATGACCCCCGGCCGCCGGGTAACCGGCCGCGCGCGGCGCCGCGGCCGATCGCGACGCCGCGCACTGCGGCCGGGACCTGGCTGCCCTACCTCCTGACCACCGCCAGCGCG
>DASYXX010000308.1:0-3463 GCA_035934395.1 Streptosporangiaceae bacterium | reverse complement strand
CGCCCCCAGGCCGGCTAACCTGCCCGTCATGACCCCCCTTTCGGTGTATTCGCCCCTTAACAGCGGAAGAGGCCGGCGGCGTGCCGCAGCCGTCGCGCTGTGCGCCGCGGCTCTCGCCGTGATGGCCGGCTGCTCGACCGGGTCCGGCAGCTCGTCCGTGCCCCTCGGCACGACCGGCCCCACCGGCACGACGGGGACCACCGGGACCGCGAGCAAGCTCACGCCGCTGCGGGCCATCAGGCTGGCCGCGGCCGAGTCACGCCGGGTGACCTCGATGGCCGCGACGTTCTCGGAGCAGGTCGGCGACCCGGCGGTCGCGACCACCACGGCTACCATGCAGCTGCAGCTCAAGCCGACCCTGCTCGCCGACGCGAACCTGCACGTCACGGCCGGCGGGCGCTCGGTTTCGGCGGAGGAGATCGTGTCCGCCAGGGCCGCCTACATCAAGGCGCCTGGCAACCCGACCGGCAAGCCATGGGCCGAGATCCGGTTCTCCGAGCTGGGGCACAACCTCGGCGGCAGCATCTCATCCCTGCTCCAGGAGGCCGAGAACGGCAACCCGGCGCAGCAGACCCAGGTGCTCACCGCGTCGAAGAACGTGCACGTGGTCGGGACCGAGATGGTCAACGGGGTCGAGACCACCCACTACCGGGGCACGGTCAGCGCCGCCACCGCCCTCGCCAGGCTCAGGCCCGCGGTCCGCAAGGGGCTCGCGCCCCTGATGAAGCTGATCACGGGTGACATCCACTTCGATATCTGGATCGACGCCCAGCACATGACCAGGAGGCTCGTCGAGGTCGAGACGGTCATCGGCGAGCGGACGACCGTGATCATGAACGTCACCGCCGTCAACCAGCCCGTGCAGATCAGCCTGCCGCCCGCGAGCCAGGTGGGGATCCTCTCGAAGAGCCAGGTCGCCGGGCGCGCGCTCTAGTTCCCGGCCAGCCATGCGGCGATCACCGGGGCCAGCGCGCGCAGCGCGCGGCCCCGGTGGCTGATCGCGTCCTTGGCCTCCGGGCTCATCTGCGCCGTGGTCAGTTCCGATCCGTCCGGGACGAAGATCGGGTCGTAGCCGAACCCGCCCGTTCCCGCAGGGCTGCGGGTCAGCGCGCCGTACACGGTGCCCTCGCTGACGTGCTCGCGCCCCGAGGGCAGGACCAGCGCCGCGGCGCAGGTGAAGTGCGCCCCGCGCCGGTCGTCGGGCACGTCGGCCACCTGGGCCAGCACGAGCCGCAGGTTGCCCTCGTCATCGCCGTGCCGTCCGGTCCAGCGCGCCGAGAGCACGCCGGGCATCCCGTTCAGCGCGTCGACGCACAGGCCTGAGTCCTCCGCGACGGTGGGCAAGCCGCTGAAGCGGGCCATCGCCCGGGCCTTGAGCAGCGCGTTCTCGGCGAACGTGGCCCCGGTCTCGGCGACATCGGGCGCGCCGGGGAACTCGCACCGCCCCGCGAGGTCCACCTCGATCCGGGCCGCGGCCAGGATCCGGTCGAGCTCGGCCAGCTTTTTCTGGTTCGCGGTGGCCAGGACCAGCCGTGGCCGCGGGCGCTCACCGGTGGCGTTACGAATCGATGTCATGCGTGAGCGCTTGGCGCTGCCGTTCCGTGAGCTCGGCACAGCCGGCCACGGCCAGCCCGAGCATCTCGTCGAGCAGCTCGCGGCCGAACGGCTCGCCCTCGGCGGTGCCCTGGACCTCCACGAAGCGGCCGTCGCCGGTGCAGACCACGTTCATGTCGGTCTCGGCGGCCACGTCCTCCTCGTAGCACAGGTCGAGCCGCGGCTGCCCGGCCACGATCCCCACGCTGACCGCGGCCACCGAGGCGACCAGCGGGTCGCCCTTCGTCCGCTTCCGCGCGCGCAGCCAGCCGATCGCGTCGGCCAGCGCCACGTACCCGCCGGTGATCGCGGCGGTGCGGGTGCCGCCGTCGGCCTGCAGCACGTCGCAGTCGATGGTGATCGAGTTGTCGCCGAGCGCCTTGGCATCGACGCACGCGCGCAGGGACCGGCCCACCAGGCGCGAGATCTCCATCGTCCGCCCGCCGAGCCTGCCCCGGACCGACTCCCGCTCGCCGCGCGTGTTCGTGGCCCGCGGCAGCATCGCGTACTCGGCCGTGACCCAGCCCAGCCCGCTCCCCCGCCGCCAGCGCGGCAGCTCCTCGGCCACGCTGGCCGCGCACAGCACGCGGGTGGCGCCGAACTCGATCAGCACCGATCCCTCGGCGTGATCGAGCCAGCCCCTGGTGATCTTTATCTCACGCAGCTGATCGGGGCTGCGCCCGTCCGGTCGCGACATGGGCGCCAGCGTACCGGCCCGTTCAACCGCGCCGTTCAGTAGGCGGCGCGGTCGGGCGCGCCGTCCTCGATCCACCGGTAGACCCGCCGCACGCCGTCGGCGAGCGAGACGGCGGGCTTCCAGCCGAGGTCGCGCTCGGCCCGCTCGACCGCCAGAGCGCTGCGCTGCAGCTCGCCGGGCCGGGCGGGCGCGAACTGGGGGTCAACCGTGCGCCCGGCCGCCTCGCCGATCAGCCGGGCGAGGTCGATGACGCTGGACTCGACCCCGGTGCCGAAGTTCCAGATGCCGGGGCGGCCCTGGTCGGCCGCGGCGAGGAACGCCGCGACGGCGTCGCCCACGTAGACGTAATCGCGCGTCTGCGTCCCGTCGCCGTAGATGACCGGCCGCTCGCCCGCGAGAACCCGGGCGCAGAAGATCGGGATCACGCCGGACTCGCCGGCCGGGTCCTGCCGCGGACCGTACACGTTGGCCAGCCGCAGGATCGTGTGCCTGGTGCCGTGCAGCCGGTTGTACAGGCCGACGTACTGCTCCGCGCAGTACTTGGCGATGCCGTAGGGCGACTCGGGCAGCGGCAGCACGTCCTCTAGCGACGGGATCGGGGCGTCCCGCCCGTAGAGGGCGCCGCCGGTGGAGCAGAACAGCACCCGCGCGTCGGCCGCCCGCGCCGCCTCGAGCACGTTCACGGTCCCCACCACGTTGGCCTGCGCGTCGTCGGCCGGGGCGGCCACCGAGACCCGGACGTCGATCTGCGCGGCCAGGTGGCAGATCAGCTCCGGCCGGGTCCGCTCGGCCAGCGCGATCAGCGGCCCGGCGTCCGTGATGCTCAGCTTGTGCGCCGCCGCGTGGTCGGCCAGGCGGCTGTGGCGGCCCCGCGACATATCATCGACGATTCCTACCTCGTCCCCCCTGGCCAGGAACGCATCGGTGAGGTGTGAGCCGATAAAGCCGGCGCCGCCGGTGACGAGTACGCGCATGGAGCAGGAGTGTATTCGGCCGCCCCCGGTCACCTCGCCGAGCCCGAGCGGCGCGGCCGGTGCTCAGTCGAGTACGATGCCCAGCCCGGATGCGGCGAGGGACAACGGCCCGCCGAAGGCCTGGTCCGCCTCATCGAGCGTCCTGGCCACGTCGTTCCACGGCGCCAGGTGGGTCAGCACGAGCTGGCCCACCCCGGCT
>DASYXX010000294.1:0-7441 GCA_035934395.1 Streptosporangiaceae bacterium | reverse complement strand
CTCGACTTGCATGTGTTAAGCACGCCGCCAGCGTTCGTCCTGAGCCAGGATCAAACTCTCCATTGAATGTCTATTGCAACCGCGGGCATGCCCCGAGGGGCGGCCGCGCGGGCTGCTGACATGAGAGATGCCTCGTCCGGCCGGCAGGGCCAGCCATGGAGACGATCTTGGCATCCGTCGTCCGGGCCAGGCCGTTGCCGGCCGGCCCCTTGACGGGGTATGTGCATGTGCACTGGCTTTTAGCACGCTGTTGAGTTCTCAAGGAGCGGACGCGCACCATCCAAGGCTCTTCAGCCTTATCCGGGGCAACCCTGCTAACTTACCCGTCCTACCGGACGTTGTCAACCGACTTCACAGAACTTGACCTGCTGGATCACTCGTCGTACACCAAGCATACTCCCGCTGACCAACCCGATGCCCGGGGTGCTCTCAGAGGGAGGGTGTCTGCTCGTCCCTGGTGACCGCCGCGCCCTGCAGGCGACTGGTGTCTACCAGGGCAAGACGAAAGACTAGGCAGCAAAGGGGATCCAGTCAAATCGCTTGCGGCGGCGCGTTCCGGCCCTCCCGCCGGCGATGGCGGCGGCACTGCCGCTGGTCATGAGCATGCCGAGCCGTCTCAGGGGCCCCGCGGGGCGAGGATCCAGGCCGCCGGCCGCGCCCTTCCGCCCATGATCGTGGTCGATTCGTTACGAGCTACGTGCTCGGTCGGCCACCAGCGCCAGGTCGGCGACCGGCTCACCCGGCCCGCACCTCGATGCCGCCGACGGTCCGCTTGCCGCGGCGCAGCACCAGGAACCGGCCGCCGAGCAGGTCGCTGGCGGCGGGCACGGCGTCCGGCTCGGTCACCTTGACGTTGTTCAGGTACGCGCCGCCCTCGGCGATCGCCCGGCGCGCCGCCGACTTGCTGGGCACAATCCCGGCGGCGTCCATCAGGTCGGCGACTGAGGGAAGGCCGCCGGCGCGTACCTCGGCGGCGTCCAGCGTGGCCGACGGCACCTCCGCCAGCGCCGCCTCCAGCATCCTGGCGTCCAGGGCCCGCAGGTCTCCCTGGCCGAACAGCGCCTGGCTGGCCGTCTCTACCCGGGCGAGCTCGTCCGCGCCGTGCACCAGGGCGGTCATCTCGTCGGCGAGGGCCCGCTGCGCCATGCGCGCCGCGGGCCGCTCGGCCGTCTCCCGCTCGAGCGCCTCGATCTCCGCCCGGCTCCGGAACGAGAACACCCGCAGCAGGCCGGGCATCTCGTCGTCGGTCCTGTTGATCCAGAACTGGTAGAACTTGTACGGGCTCATCAGGTCCGAGCTCAGCCAGACGGCTTCGCCCTCGGTCTTGCCGTACTTGGTCCCGTCCGGCTTGGTGATCAGCGGCGTGGCCAGCGCGTGCACCGAGTCGCCGGTCACGCGCCTGATCAGGTCGACGCCCGATACCAGATTCCCCCACTGATCGCTGCCGCCGAGCTGCAGCGCGCAGTCGTAGCGCCGGTGCAGCTCCAGGTAGTCGTTCGCCTGCAGGATCTGGTAACTGAACTCGGTGTAGGTGATCCCCCCGGCCTCCAGCCTGGCCCTGACCACCTCCCGGCTGAGCATCTGGCTGACCGGGAAGTGCTTCCCGATGTCACGCAGGAAGTCCAGCGCCTGCAGGTCGCCGGTCCAGTCGAGGTTGCTGACCAGCAGAGCGCTGGCCGGGCCGGCGCCGAAGTCAAGGAACCGGCTCAGCTCGACGCGGAACCGGTCTGCCCAGCCGGCCACCACCTCGCGCGGGTTGAGCACCCGCTCGGCCGATTTGCCGCTCGGATCCCCGATCAGTCCTGTCGCGCCGCCGACCAGGCCGATCGGGCGGTGCCCCGCCAGCTGGAAGCGCCTCATGGTGAGGATCAGCACGAGGTTCCCGATGTGCATCCCGGGTGCGGTCGGGTCGAACCCTCCGTAGAGCGTGACCTGCCCCGTGTCCAGCGCCTTGCGCAGGTCGTCCAGGTCGGTTGACACGGCGATCAGGCCGCGCCAGCTCAGCTCGTCGATGATGTCGGTCACTGGTGCATCGTCCCATCCCCGCGCGCGCGCCCGGTAACCGGTTTCGCGACGGCGCGCTTTCGCGGCGTATGCGCACGGTACGGGGAGACCGCGGGTTCCCCGGTGATCCAGAACCGCCAGGCCACGTCGGCCGCGCGGCTTACCCCGACCCGCGGGCCCCGGCTGATGCCGGTGGCAGTGACCGGAGCCAGGGGGGCGAGCACCCGCAGCCGCGAGGAGGGGTCGATGACATCCGCGCCGTCGTGCGAACGGTCGATGCCGAGCGCCTCGCAGAGCCGGGCCGGCCCGCGAGCCAGGTCCACGTCCCGCGGGTGGCGGGCCGCGCCCGACCGCCGGGCCCGGGCCAGCGGCACGCCCTCGATGACCCGCCCGGCGCGCAGCAGCACCGCGGAGGCGTGGCCCGCGGGCTGGCACACGAGGTTCACGCAGAAGTGCATGCCGTAGGTGAAGTACACGTAGGCGTGCCCCGGCGGCCCGAACATGACGGCGTTGCGGGCGGTCCGGCCGCGGAACGCGTGCGAGGCGGGGTCGGCCTCCCCGGCGTACGCCTCGACCTCGACCAGCATGACCGCGACCAGCCCCGCCGCGGTCGAGTGCGATATCACGCAGCCCAGCAGGTCCGGGGCCACCTCCACGGACGGGCGTTCAAAGAACTCTCTCTGCAGGAGCTGCGATGACTCCGGCTGATCCAGCTGCCTCATTCCGCTCCCGATGGTTCAGCCTTGGCCCGCGGCCCAGGCGGCCTGCTCGGCCACCGCGGCCCGCAGCTGCGCCAGCTGCTCGGCGACCCGGTCCGGGGCCGTCCCGCCGGGGCTGTGCCGGGCGGCGAGAGCTCCCGGCACGGTGAGCACCTCGCGCACGTCGGGGGTCAGGTGCGGCGAGACCCGGGCCAGGTCGGCGTCGCTGACGTCGGCCAGCTCGCACTCGTGCACCTGGCACCACACCACGAGATGCCCCACCACCTCGTGGGCCTCGCGGAACGGCACCCCGCGCCGGACCAGCAGCTCGGCCAGGTCGGTGGCCAGGGCGTAGCCTGCGGCCGCGCCAGCCCCGATACGTTCGGAATTGAAGCGAAGCGTGGCGATGAGACCGGCCATGGCCGGCAGGACCAGCAGCAGCGTGTCCACCGCGTCGAAGACCGGCTCCTTGTCCTCCTGCAGGTCGCGGTCGTAGGCCAGCGGCAGGCCCTTGAGCGTGGTCAGCAGCCCGGTCAGGCCGCCGATGAGCCGGCCGGCCTTGCCGCGGGCCAGCTCGGCCACGTCCGGGTTCTTTTTCTGCGGCATGATCGACGATCCGGTCGCGTACGCGTCGTCGATCTCGACCCAGCCGAACTCGTGCGACGACCACAGCACGATCTCCTCGCCGAGCCGGGACAGGTGCACGCCGAGCAGGGCCGCGGCAAAGCAGAACTCGGCCGCGAAGTCCCGGTCGCTGACCGCGTCGATCGAGTTGCCGAACGCGGAGGTGAAGCCCAGCTCCGCGGCGACCGCCCCGGGGTCGAGCGGCAGCGAGGACCCGGCCAGCGCGCCCGCGCCGAGCGGGCACACGGCCGCCCGGCGGTCCCAGTCCCTGAGCCTGCCCGCGTCGCGCGCAAACGCCTGCACGTGCGCGAGCAGCTGGTGCGCGAGCAGCACCGGCTGGGCGTGCTGCAGGTGGGTCATCCCGGGCGCGGGCGTGCCCAGGTGCCGCTCCGCCTGGTCCGCCAGCGCGGTCTCGAGCTCGGCCAGCCGTGAGACCACGAGCCGGGCCTGGTCGCGCAGGTAGAGCCGCAGGTCGGTGGCTATCTGGTCGTTGCGGCTGCGGCCGGCCCGCAGCTTCCCGCCCAGCGACCCGGCCCGCTCGAGCAGGCCTCGCTCCAGCGCCGTGTGCACGTCCTCGTCGGTGGCAGCCGGGCGGAACCTGCCGGTCCGGCACGCCTCGCCGAGGTCGTCGAGCGCGGTCAGCAGCCGCGCCAGCTCGGCGCCGTCGAGCAGGCCGGCCTTGTGCAGCACGCGGGCGTGGGCGCGGGACGCGAGCAGGTCGTAGGCGGCCAGCCGCCAGTCGAACTGGACGCTGACCGACAGCCGGGCCAGGGCCTCGGCCGGGCCGGACTCGAACCGGCCGCCCCACAGCCGTACCGGCGGCGCGGAATCCTCGTCTGCCACGGCGCTCCTCGGTCTCGCATGATCACGGGCTGGGCCCGGATCGGGATACACGGCACAGGCCAGCCTATGGCGCGCTTCTGGCGGCGCGGTGCCGTCAGAAAACCGCGACCGCCGCGAGCGCGGCGATGGCGTGGATGGCTCCGACGGTGGCCACGACGCGACGCCACCGGTGCCGGGTCGGCGCGGCGAGGATTCCCCCGTACCGCTCCCTCGACTCCTCGGTCACCGCCCCTCCCGTGCCGTTAATCGCTCAAAATACTCTGTAACGGACGTGCCTCGGGGTGAACAGCCGGGTTTGCCGGGAGCGGCCCGAAGAAGGCCGGGCCTGGGCGGCCGGACGGGTGACGCGGGCCGCCCTGTCACTGATGCGTGCGACGCTCCGCGAGCCGCAGCAGCGCGCGGGCCAGGTCCTCGCCGCCCTGCGGGTCCCGCGCGATAACCAGCACGGTGTCGTCGCCGGCCACCGTGCCGAGGATCGACGGCCAGGCCGAGTGATCGATCACGGCAGCCAGGAACTGCGCGGCCCCCGCCGGGGTGCGCAGCACCACCAGGTTGGCGCTCGCCTCGGCGGTGACCAGCAGCTCGGCGGCGACCCTGGCCAGCCGGGCCGACGGCTCGACGACGGGGTCGGCCACAGGACCGGGCGCCGGCGCCCGGGGCGCTGCGTCGGCGCTCTCGGCCAGGCCGCCGGGCAGCGAGCCCGGGCCGCCCGCCTCGCCCGGGAGCGCGTACACCAGCCCGCCGTCGTGGCCGCGCAACCGCACCGCGCCGAGCTCTTCCAGGTCACGTGAGAGCGTGGCCTGGGTGACCCGCACGCCGCGCTGGGCCAGCCGCTCGCTGAGCTCCTCCTGGGACCGGACCGGCGGGTCGGCGTGAGCGAGGATCGCGGCGATCTGCGCGTGGCGGGCCGTCTTGGTGGCGGGGCTGGTGGTGGTCATGGTGTTCGCTCCAGCAGCCAGGCCAGCAGGGCCTTCTGGGCGTGCAGCCGGTTCTCGGCCTCGTCCCAGACGGCGCTGGCAGGCCCGTCCAGGACCTCCGCCGTGATCTCCAGGCCGCGGTGGGCCGGCAGGCAGTGCAGCACCAGGCACTCCGGCCCGGCCAGCGCCAGCTTCGGCTCGTCCAGGCGGTAGGAGTCGTCCGCGCCGTACGAGGAGAGCACGGCGATCCGCTCCGCCTCCTGGTCCTCCTGGCCCATCGAGGCCCAGACGTCGGTGGCGAGCACGTCGGCGCCGAGGCAGGCCGCCTTCGGGTCGGTGTGGTATTCCACCCCGCCCCCGGTCCGCGCCGCGATCTGCCCGGCGGCGGCCATGACCGACGGGTCCGGCCGGTACCGCTCCGGGGCGGCGATCCGCACGTGCATCCCGGCGGTCGCCCCGCCGAGCAGGTATGAGTGCGCCATGTTGCTCGAGCCGTCGCCCAGGAACGTCAGCGTCAGCCCGGTCAGCCGGCCGCGGGCGGCGCGGACCGTCTGCAGATCGGCGAGGACCTGGCAGGGGTGAAAGCCGTCGGTGAGCGCGTTGATCACAGGCACCGGGCTGACCGCCGCCATGGCCTCGATCCGGTCCTGGCCGAACGTCCGCCACGCGATCGCCGCGACCTGCCGGCCCAGTACCCGGGTGGCGTCCTCCACGGTCTCGCCGCGGCCGAAGTGGGTCGCCTGCGCGTCGATGACGAGCGGCTGGCCGCCGAGTTCGGCGATGCCGACGGCGAACGACACCCGCGTCCGCAGCGAGGGCTTGTCGAACAGGACGGCGACCGCGGCAGGGCCTTCCAGGGGCCGGTAGCCGAACCTGTCCGCCTTCATCGCGTCGGCCAGGTCGAGCACCTCGGCCTGCTCGGCCGGGGACAGGTCGTCGTCCCGGAGGAAATGCCTGGGACCCCCCCCGCCCATCACGCCACCTGCCCCACCAGCACGCTGGCCGAGGCGAGGATCTCGGGCAGCGCCGCGATGAACGAGCCGGCCTGCCCGGGGGTGAGCACCAGCGGAGGAGCCAGCCTGATCGCGTCCGGCTGGACGGCGTTGACCAGGAAGCCGGCCCGGCGCGCCGCGGCCTCCACGGCGGCCGCGGCGGGCGCGGTGAGCATGATCGCGCGCCACAGCCCGCTGCCCCGCACCCCGGCCACCAGCGGGTGCTCGATGGCCTCGATCCCGGCCGCGAGCTGGTCCCCGACCTTGGCGGCGTTGCCGAGCAGGCCTTCCCGCTCGATCGTGTCGAGCACGGCGAGCGCGGCGGCGCAGGCGACCGGGTTGCCGCCGAAGGTGCTGCCGTGGTCACCCTTGCCGAGGGCCGAGCCGCAGCCGCCGATGCCGACGCAGGCGCCGATCGGCAGGCCGCCGCCGAGCCCCTTGGCCAGCGTGATGACGTCGGGGATGATGCCCTCGCGCTGGTGGGCGAACCAGGCGCCGGTCCGCCCCACGCCGCTCTGGATCTCGTCCAGCACGAGCAGCGCGCCGGCGCTGTCGCAGGCCGCGCGGGCGGCGTGCAGGTACCCCTCTGGAGCGGGCACGACGCCGCCCTCGCCGAGGCCGGGCTCGAGGAACACGGCGGCGCAGTCGGCGCCGACCGCCGCGGCCAGGGCATCCGCGTCCCCGTAGGGGACAAACCGAACGTCGAGCCCGAACGGCGCGAACGGGTCCCTGATGGAGGGCTTCCCGGTCAGGCTCAGGGCGCCCATGGTCCGCCCGTGGAAGGAGTGCTCCGCCGCGACGAAAACCGGCCGCGCCGCGCCCTGACGGCGGCGGACCAGCTTGATCGCCGCCTCGTTGGCTTCGGTCCCCGAGTTGGCGAAGAACACCCGTCCCTCGACCCCGAGCAGGCCGATGATGCGCTCGGCGAGGACGACCTGCGGCTCGTGCAGGTAGAGGTTCGAGGTGTGCACCAGGCGCCCCGCCTGCTCCGTTATGGCCGCGACGATCCTCGGGTGCGCGTGCCCGAGCGCGCTGACCGCGAGGCCGGCCACCAGGTCGAGGTACGAGTTCCCGTCCAGGTCCCAGACCACGCAGCCGCTGCCGCGCGCCAGCGCGACCTGCGGCATGCCGTAGGTCAGCATCATGGCCGCGGCGTAACGGTCCTGCAGCTGATCCGTCGTGGTCATCTGGCCCTCCAGCCGTGGTCACTTGTTATTGGCCCGCTCCGTCCGGCACGACCATGGTGCCGATCCCCGAGTCGGTGAAGATCTCCAGCAGGATCGCGTGCGGCAGCCGCCCGTCGAGCACGTGCGCCCGCGGCACGCCGCCGCGCACCGCGGTCAGGCAGGCCTGCATCTTCGGG
>DASYXX010000281.1:0-2695 GCA_035934395.1 Streptosporangiaceae bacterium | reverse complement strand
CGCGGCGCCCACCAGTTCGCGCGGCCGAGCAGCCGCATCACCGCGGGCACCAGCAGCACCCGCACGATCGTCGCGTCCACCACCAGCGCCACGATCATCCCCACGCCCAGCAGCTTGATGAACGTGATCCCCGACGCCGAGAACGCCCCCACCACGATCACCAGCAGCAGCGCCAGGCTCGTGATCAGCCCGCCGGTGCGCTGCAGCCCGCTGGCGACCGCCTCGGTGGTGTCGCCGGTGATGTCGTAGCGCTCGCGGATCCGCGACAGCAGGAACACCTCGTAGTCCATGGACAGCCCGAACATGATCGCGAACATCAGCACCGGCATGGTGGGGTCGATGGTCCCGCTGGGCGTGAACTGCAGCAGCCCGGCCAGGTGCCCCTCCTGGAAGATCCACACGACCGCGCCGAACATCGCGGACAGCGACAGGACGTTCGCCACGATCGCCTTGAGCGGCAGCACCACCGACCCGAACGCGAGGAACAGCAGCACGAACGTGGCCAGCGCCACCGCCAGCCCCATCCACGGCAGGACCCGCCCCAGGCTGGACAGCTCGTCAACCAGGCCGGCGGTCTGCCCGCCGACGTAGACCCGGGCGCCCTGCGGCGGCACGACGTCCCTGACCTGCCCCACGATGGCCCGCGCCCGCGGTGAGAACGGCCCGGGGCCATAACGCAGGTCCACCCGCGCGATATCCCCGTGAACGCCGGTCAGCTCCGCGCCGCTCACCCCCGGGATGTGGCCGAGACGGCTCACGTACGCGCTGAGGTCGCTGCGCCGGGACGGCGATCCGGTCACGGGGCCGGAGAACTGGACCACGGACTCGATCGGCGCGGTGGGGTTGCCGGGGAAGTCGCGGTTCAGCGCCTCGGTGACCACGCGGGTGGGCGCGCCGGACGGCAGCACGGTCGCGTCGGTCCCGCCCCAGGTGATCCGCAGGAACGGCGAGCCGAGCGCGAGCAGCACGACCACGATCGGGATCGCGTACAGCAGCGGGCGGCGCATCACGCTGCTGGCCAGCCGGTACCACCCGCCGGTGCGCTCGGCGGCGGGCGGCCGCTGCACCGCGCGGCGGATCCGCAGCGAGTTCACCCTCGGGCCGAGCACGGCCAGCAGCGCGGGCATGACGGTCAGCGCGGCCAGCATGTCGACCAGGACGGTCGCGACCCCGCCGTAGCCCATCGACCGCAGGAACGTCTCGGGGAACAGCATCAGGCTGGCCAGCGCCAGCGCCACGGTGACCCCCGACACCGCCACGGTGCGGCCGGCGGTGGCCAGCGTCCGCGCCACGGCGTCCTCGACGGACTCCTGGCGATGCAGCTCCTCCCGGAACCTGCTGACCAGGAACAGCCCGTAGTCGATGCCGAGCCCCAGGCCCAGGATCGTGGTGATGTTGACCGAGTAGATCGAGACTGTGGTGACCAGGGTCAGCAGCCGCAGCGCGGTGAACGAGCCGAGGATCGCGATGCCGCCGATGGCCAACGGCAGGCTGGCCGCCGCGAGGCTGCCGAAGATCACCAGCAGCACGATCAGCAGCACCGGCAGGGAGAGGCCCTCGGCCCGGCCGATGTCCGACTTGACCTCCTTACCGACCGCCTCGAAGGTCGGGACGGTCCCGCCGACCTGGGTGCGCAGGCCGGGCGCGGCAAGCTGGTTCTTGATCGCGTCGTAGGTCTTCTGCCGCGTGTCGTCGGTGGCGCCCTTCAGCTCGATGACCGCGTAGGTTTCCCGGCCGCTGGCGCTGACGAACTGCGGGGATCGGGTCGACCAGTACGTCGCGTACGAGGCAACCTCGCTGTGCGGCAGCGCCGCCAGCGTCCCGGTGACCGCGGAGCGGAACGCCGGCGAGCGGACGGTCTGCGTCGGGCTGGAGTACAGCACGACCACGTCCCCCGAGTCCCGGCCGAATGCCGCCGTCGCCAGGTCGCTCGACCGCTGGCTCTCGCTGCTCGGCGGGGTGAACCCGCCCGATGACTGGAGCTTGCCGAACACGCCGGTGCCCCAGATGGCGGCGAACGCCACTCCGATCAGCGCGATCACCAGGACCAGCCGCCGCCTGCGGTAGACCACGCGCCCCCAGCTCTCGAACATGCTTCCTCCCGGCCCCGGACTACTGATCATCACAACAGTGAACGATGTAAACTGCGAATAGTGTTAACTTCGCATACGCGCTTCACCGATGTCAAGCGTGTAAAGGACCGCAGCGAACGGCGCTGGGCGGGCCGCGGAGGACCGGGCCGCGGCGGACCGGGCCGCAGCGGACCGGGCCGACTCACCCATGTAACGGATGGATGGCCCGTCGTACCGGTAACAGGCGGATCGGCGGGACACCCATCCGGTTCGGCGCGCCGTCCGGCTTGCTTCGGCCGACGGTGGCTGGGACGCCGAGACCTGCGGCGGGTCCTAACAGCCGGATCGTCGGCCCATCCATCCGGTTCGGCAGGCGGGCGCGCGCCTTAGTCGGCGGGCCGCCCGGCTGCGGGCGGGCGGGTCAGGTCCGGGCCGGCTGGCGTACCGGCTCGGCGCGCAGCCGCGGCCATTCTCGCGGCCATTCCGGCTCGCGGATGCCGTAGCGTGCGTAGAGGCGGCGCAGCGGCCGCGGCGCCCACCAGTTCGCGCGGCCGAGCAGCCGCATCACCGCGGGCACCAGCAGCACCCGCACGATCGTCGCGTCCACCACCAGCGCCACGATC
>DASYXX010000267.1:0-12396 GCA_035934395.1 Streptosporangiaceae bacterium | reverse complement strand
CTGGGCACCCGGCTGGTCGACACCGTACGCCACATCGACGCCGGGGCTCCCACGATCCCCGTGACCTGGGTGGCCGCGCCGGTCCTGGCCTGCGCGGTCGCGGGCGGCCCGGCCGGCGGGCTGGCCGGCGCCGCCGTGATCGCGGCCGCCGTCATCGCCGAGCGCGGAGCGCTGACGGGCAGCACGTTCGGTTCCGCGGTCCTCCTGCTGATCGCCGGCGGGGTCGTCGGCTACTTCGTCCGGTTCGGGCTGCGCGCCGAGGCGGCCCTCGAACGAGCGGCCAGGCACGAGGCCGCGGTCGCCGAGCGCGAGCGGATCGCCCGGGGCATCCACGACTCGGTGCTGCAGGTCCTGGCGCTGGTCAGCGCCCGGGGGCGCGAACTGGGCGGCGAGGCGGCCGAGCTGGCCCAGCTGGCCGGCGAGCAGGAAAGCGCCCTGCGGACCCTGGTGTCCGGCGCGTCGGTCCGGCCGCCCGCCGACGGGCTGGTGGACCTGGGGAGCCTGCTCGAACCGCTCGGCGACCCGCGGGTGACCGTGTCCAGCCCGGCCGGCGCCGTGCTGCTCGCCGACGAGGCGGCGCGCGCGCTGGCCGCGGCGACGGGCGAGGCCCTGGACAACGTGCGCCGGCACGCCGGCGCCGACGCGCGGGCCTGGGTGCTGGTCGAGGACGACGACGCCGCGGTGACGGTGAGCATCCGCGACGACGGGAACGGCTTTGCCGAGGGCAGGCTGGCCGAGGCGGAGGCGGCCGGGCGGCTCGGCGTGGCACAGTCGATCGTCGGGCGGCTTCGGGACGTGGGCGGCAAGGCGTGCCTGACGTCGTCGCCGGGACAGGGAACCGAGGTGGGACTCCGTGTGCCCAGGAACTGACGAGCCAGCACCGGCGGGCCGCTCCCCGGGGCGGGCACCGCGGGTGCTGGTCGTCGACGATCATCCGATGTGGCGGCAGAGCGTGGCCGCCAGCCTGGAGGAGGCAGGCTGCCCGGTCGCCGGGACGGCCGGGGACGGGGCCCAGGCGCTGCGCGTCGCCGCCGCCACCCGGCCCGAGGTGGTGCTGCTTGACCTGCACCTGCCCGACCTGTCCGGCGCGGAGGTCATCCGGCGGCTGCTGGCGGCTGACCCGGAAATCCGGATCGTCGTCCTGTCGGCCAGCGGGGAGCGCCAGGATGTCCTGGACGCCATGACCGCGGGCGCGACCGGTTATCTGGTCAAGTCGGCGCAGTTCAGCGAGATGCTGGAGGCGGTGCGGGCCGCCGCCGACGGCAAGGCGGTGTTCACGCCCGGCCTGGCCGGGCTGGTCCTGGGCGAGTACCGGAGGCTGGCCGCCGGCGCCCGTGGTGACCCCAGTCAGGCCGGGGCCGCCGCGGGCGCTCGCTCCGCGCCGGCAGGCGCCGTGCCCACGCCGCGGCTCACCGAGCGGGAGACCGAGGTGCTCCGCCTGGTGGCCAAGGGCATGACGTACCCGCAGATCGCAAGCCTGCTCGTGCTGTCACCCCGGACCGTCCAGAACCACGTCCAGAACACCCTGATCAAGCTGCAGCTGCACAACAAGGCGCAGCTCGTGCGCTACGCCATGGAGCAGGGCATGGGCTAGCGGCGGCCCCGCAGCCCGAGCGCGCTGGAGGGGCGCTCCTCTAGGGCGCCCCGGAAGCGCGCGGGAAACGCAGCACCGTGACGGCGAAGACGGACAGGCCCGCCAGGACGGCCCCGGCCCCGATGCCGAGCGCGGCCGGGTAGCCCCACAGGCTCGCGGCGAACCCGCCGACGACCGAACCGCCGAGCCCGGCCAGGCCGCTCGCGGCGTTGAGCGCGCCCTGAGCATCTCCCTCCGCGCCGGGGACGAGCTGCCCGGTCAGCCCGGGCGAGGCCACGCTCAGGAACGACCAGGCGAACATGACGCCGCCGAACGCCGCCAGCGGCACGATGGCCGGAACGTGCCCGACCGCCGCGAGCGCGGCCAGGGCCGCGAGCAGGACAACGCGGGCCGCGAGCGCGCCGGCCAGGGTGGCGGCGGGCCCGCGCCGCTGGCTGACCCGGCCGGCCACGATGAACAGCGGCAGGCTGAGGAACACGATGACCGCGAACGCGACCGCGGACGAGCGCGGGGCCACGCCGAAGGCACGCGAGAACAGCACCGGGTAGAGCGCGAAGATGATCGCCGTGCCCGCGTAGGCGGGGATCCACGAGGCAAGCATCCAGCCGAACGGCCCCCGCAGCAGCCTGGCGGCGCGCCTGAGGTCCGCCAGCGTGCGCTGGTGCAGGGGGCGCACGCGCATCGGGCTGGCTGGTCCCCACTCGCCCACCTGGCCGGCGGAGGCGGGGTGGTGGCCGGCCGCCGGGCTTGCGGTTCCCGCCGCGGGACGGGCCGCCGCCGCCGCGCTTCCCGTCATCCGGGGAATCAGCATCGGAGAGAGCGGGATGGCCGCCGCGGGGATGAGCGCGGCGATCAGCAGGGCGTTCCGGGCGGTCAGCCCGCTCAGCCAGGCGGCGAGGACCAGCCCGCCGCCCTGGCCGACGCTCAGCGCGGTCTCCAGCCAGCCGAGGCGTGAGTTCCACTCCGCCTTCGGGTGCCGCTCGACGACGAGGAGGTTGGCGACCGTAACGGCCCCGGCGAACCCGGCGCCGTTGGCCAGCCCGAGCAGCGGCTGCAACGCCGAGGCGGCCAGCGGGAACAGCCACAGCGACACGGCGCACAGGGCCGCGCAGGCTGCGGTCAGGCTCCGGTACGCGCGGTACCGGTCGGCCAGGTTGCCGACCACGGGCGCGGCGATGGCTCCCAGGCTGAACGCTCCCATGACCAGGCCGACATGACCGACGCCGTGCCGGACCGCGACGATCGGCAGCAGGATCGGCACCAGGCCCACGGCGTCGGCATTGATGAGCGCGAACGGGGCAAACCATGACTCGAGGGCGCGGGGGCGGGCTCGCCCGGACCTGCGGCCCGCGGTCAGGCGAGCTAGCGACACGTTGAGCGAGCCGAAGGGCAAAGGGCGCCCCGTAGGCGAGCTGGAAACACAGCGGCGATCGTATCGCCGCAAGATCTTGCCGGTCCGCGGTGGGTTGACTATCGCCGGCCGGGTAGGGTCCGCCAGATAGAGAGCTTACCTACTAATAGAGTGGATATAGTAGGATTTCCGACCCGAACGGGGTAATTCGGGAGGAGAACCATGGCGCTGCCGGACTTCTTCGTGGCGGGCGCGCCGAAGGCGGGCACCACCGCGGTCCACGCGGCCCTCGCCCGGCATCCCCAGCTGTACCTGTCGGCGGTCAAGGAGCCCAAGTTCTTTCTCACCGAGGGACCACCGCCGGACCGGGGCGGCCCTGGTGACGTGCAGACCTACCGCGAGCACGTGTGGCGCAGGGACGACTACGAGGCGCTGTTCGACGCGGCCCCGCCCGGCACGCTGCGCGGCGAGTCGACCCCGTTCTACCTGTACAACCGGGCCGCCCAGCGGCGCATACGCGCGCTGGTCCCCGGCGCGCGGCTGATCGTGATCCTGCGCGACCCGGTGGAGCGGGCGCACTCGAACTGGACGCACCTGTGGTCGGCGGGCCTCGATCCCGCCGGCGACTTCGTCGCGGCCTGCGCCGAGGAGGAGCGCCGGATCGCCGCGGGCTGGGCGGACTTCTGGCACTACACGGCGCTCGGACGTTACGGCGAGCAGCTCGAGCATCTGTACACGGTGTTTCCCAGGGAGCAGGTCCTCGTGTTCCGCTACCGTGCGCTGATCGAGAGACCCGCCCTCGTCCTCGACCGGATCTGCGCGTTCCTAGGCGTGCGCGGCGGCGTGCTCACCGAGGTTCCGCGGGAGAACATCACCGCCCACCCGCAGCGGTCGCTCCGGCACCTGGCCGTGTCCCGGGCGCTGCGCGTCAGTACCGCGGTCAGCACGGTCCTGCCGGGCACGGCCGCCGTGACCGGCACGCTGGAACGGGTCCTGCAGCGCGGCAGCCCGCCGCGGCAGGCGCTGACCTGGGAACAGCGCCAGGCGCTGATCCCCAGGTTCGAGACGGACATCAGGCTCCTCGAGGCCATCACCGGCGAGAACTTCGGTGACTGGCTGCAGCCGCGCGGTGACTCGGGCGGCCTGGTCGGGGCGAGGCCCGCGGGCCAGCGCCAGGCCCGCAACGGCCAGCCCCGTTCGTTCTGAATACGGGTCAGCGCAGCTCGGTGCGCAGCTCGTGCGCCCCGTCGGCCCGCGTCATCTCGTAGTAATACCGCTCACGGGAGTCGCCGAGGTCAAGGATGCAGAGGTAGCGCAATCCCCCGGCGCCATAGGGCGACTGCGCGATCGGCCCGCGGGCGGCCAGCGCCGCGGGCCCGGCGCCCGTGGCGAGGCCGGTCCGCTCCTCGAAGTTCTCTGCCGCGCTGGCCCGCCCGTCGTAACAGGCCACGACCTCACCCGGCGAGAGCCGGACCGCGGTGACCCGCACGCCACGTGAGTCCCACTCGCCCGGCCGGGGGCTCAGCGCCGTCCCCTGCCAGGTCCACGTCAGGCCGTCCGCGCTGCACGCGTAGTCGGTCGCCATCCGGTCGGTCTGGTCCGGGTCGGCCAGCGGGTGCACCGACGCCCAGAGGTGCCACTTGTCCCCCTCGTGGACGATCACCGGGTCCTTGACCGCGGTGCCCGCGTCGCCGGGCAGCACGACCCGGCTCCGCCGCACGTCGAAGGCGGCGGGATGACGTGCCTCAAGCACCTCGATGCGCCAGTGCTTGCTGCCCGGCGTGGCGCAGCTCAGGTACAGCCGCCAGGTGCCGTCCGGGGTCGCCACGAGCGCCGGGCGTTCCAGGGACGCGGCGCCCAGCTCCTCCCGGCCGATCTTCAGGAGGGTCTCGAAGCGCTCGCCGTCGGCGGAGCGCGCTACCACGACCGCGTAGCCGCGCCCCTGCCCCTCGGGGCGGCGCAGCCGGTACGCCAGGTAGATCTCCCCGTCGCCGCGGGCGGCGCTCGGCGCCCCGGCCCAGGTTCCGCCGCCCCGCCCCGGCGGCGCGATCGCGACGACGGAGCGTTCTGGCCGGGGCATCAGCGCGGTCACATCCGCCACAGTTTCGTCAGAGATCACGCCAGAACAATAGATGATGATCAGAGATGCCTGCACGTGCGCTAACTGCTGCCCCAGCAGCAGTTAGCGCACCTGATCGGCACCCCCGCCATACGAGCCGGCCCTGGCGGGCACCCGGTCACGCTCGGGTACCGATGGCGCGCCCGCGGCCAGCGGACGCGCCATCGGGTCAGGCGGTCAGCGGCCGTCGGTGTCGGTGTCCCGCGTGAACGTCACGCCGCGGAGCACCTCGCCGAACCCGGCGGCCCTGATGAGCTGGAAGGTCTCGGCCGCGGGGAGCGTGGTGGCGGCCAGGTTGTCGGTGACGGCCACGAGCTTGTTCGGGTCAGCTCCCTGGTCGCCGCTGCCGCTGACCGTGGAGGTGATCGCGTAGATCGTCACCGTGCCGTCCGGGTTGACGCGGCCGGTGAGGTTGCGCAGGCCGTCCGTGGCCGGAGCCCACGGCAGCCCGGTGGCCGGGTTATCGCCGGCCGGGTAGCCGGGCCGAAAACAGCGAAAGCGGCATAACGGGCGGCCGTCGGCCCGGATGACGAGCCGCTCCGGCACATGTGTCTCATTGGCCTCGTCTGCCCCGCCGCGATTCTCGAACAGCCCGCATATGTGACGGGTTTCGCCCCAAGATCTTTTGGTTTGCCGGGCCAGGGTGACGCGTGGGACGGTCGGCGCCTGTGGGGCTGAGGTGGATAGCCGGAGTCGCGGCGGTGACGGGTTATTGCCCAGGGTGATGCTCAGCGGCCCCGGCGCCGGGATGGCACACCCCGGCCGGTACAGATCTGGCTTAGAGGTTTCCTTCAGCTAGCCCTCGGCGAATCGGGTGGCTGGCGTTAAGTTCCCCTGAGCTTTTCTCCAGGTACGGATCGCATCGTGGAGGAGTACGAACACGGTGGCCCACGTATCTGGGAGGACAGACCCATGGGCACTCTCCAAGACCCCCAGGATACGGGGGAACCGGCCCAGCCGCAGCCTGACTCGTCCGGGCCCGGCCCGGTGCCTGAGGGCGCGCGCGGCTCCTACGGCCCGCAGGTCTCCTACGGCCCGGCGGGCCCCTATGGCCCCTACGGACCGGCAGCGGCCGGGTATCCGGGCGGCCCGCCCCGGCCGCCCCGGCGCCGCCGCCGCGCTCCGCTGGCCTTCACCGCGGCGGTCGCCCTGGCGGTCGGAGCGGGCTCGGCGTGGGCCGCGACCGCGAGCGGAGCCACGGGCAGCGCGCTGACCACGTCTCAGATCGTGTCGAAGACCGATCCCGCCGTGGTCGACGTGGTCTCAACGCTCGGCGACCAGAACGGCAGCGCGGCCGGCACGGGGATTGTGCTCACGTCGTCCGGCGAGGTGCTCACCAACAACCATGTCATTAACGGCGCCTCGTCCATCAAGGTCAGGGACGTGGCCGACGGCCGCGTCTACTCCGCCTCCGTCGTCGGCTACGACGCGTCGCACGACGTCGCGGTGATCCAGATGCGGGGCGCGTCGGGCCTGCCGACCGCGGACCTGGGTAACTCCTCGAGCGTCAAGGTCGGCGACAAGGTCGTCGCCATAGGCAACGCGGGCGGCCAGGACGGCACCCCCTCGGTCGCGACCGGCCGGGTCACCGGCCTGAACCAGTCCATCACCGCCAGCGACAACTCGGCGGGCACCGCCGAGAACCTGTCCGGGCTCATCGAAACCAACGCGGACATCCAGGCCGGGGACTCCGGCGGGCCGCTGCTCAACTCCGCCGGCCAGGTGATCGGCATCGACACCGCCGCGTCGACCGGGTCGGTGCAGCTCAACTCGTCCACGACCACCCAGGCGTTCACGATCCCGATCAACGAGGCGCTCTCCATCGCGCACCAGATCGAGGCCGGCACCGCCTCGGCGACGGTCCACATCGGCGCCACCGGCCTGCTGGGCGTCGAGATCGGCTCCGCCGCCCAGCAGCCGGGGAACCCGGTCGCCGGGGCGCAGATCGCAGGGGTTCAGTCGGGCTCAGGGGCCGACAAGGCCGGCCTGGCCGCAGGCGACGTGATCACGGCGGTCGGGGGTCACAGCGTCAGCTCAGCGTCGGACGTCCGCTCGGCGCTGAACGGCTACCACCCGGGCGACAGGGTCAGCGTCACCTGGACCGACCAGATGGGCCAGAGCCAGACAGCCACCGTGGTCCTCGGCACGGGGCCAGCCGCATAACACAAGACCATCCCGTGGTGTCACCCTCCCCGGGGGCGACGGATCCGGGTCCCGGACCCGCCGCCAGAGTGACAGGCAGGGGCCTGACCGGATCCGGCGGTCGGGCCCCTGCCCCTTGCCGTGACACGGCCGCGGCCAGCCCCGAGTCCGAGCTGGCGCTGATTCGCTGACCGTCTCGTTGCCATGCAGGCCGGCCGCCCAGGCCGAGGTCGCGGCCACCGCGGGCCGGCAGCAGCGCACTCCCCGTGCCGCCGCCCGGCTGACCTGGTCGGCTACACCCAGAGTTTCCGCAGGATATGTTGCCATAAGGCCGTGCTCGGGCCGTAAGATTCGGTAGCCGCCCGGAGCAGGGGGATGAGAGAACGATGCAGGTGTCCGTTGAGCCTGTGATGGCCGGGGCCGCGGGCCCCGGCCTGCGGGGTGCCGCGCGGCTCTGGCGCAACAGAGTCCTCAAATTCGTCCGCGCCTACCGCGTCGACATCGCATGGGCGATCTTCATCGTGCTGAACCTCATCGCCATGCGCCTCATCCCTGCGTGGCAGACCGTCCCGTTTCTCATCATCTGGATCAGCCTGACCGCGATCTACGGCTTCCGGCTCTGGCACCTGGGATCCACCGTCCTCACGGTCGCGATCGTGACCCTGGCCACCGGCGGCATCATCGGCTGGCAGGTCCTGCGAGGCAAGCAGGACGGGGACTACCTCGCCGAGGTCCCGCTGCTCGCCACGATGTTCGTGGTGATGGCGTGGCATGCGCGGCGGCGGGCGGCGGCCATGGAGGAGATCAGGCGCGTCTCCGAGCACAACCTGATCCTGCTGGGCCGGCAGCGTCAGTTCCTCCAGGACGTCTCGCACGAGCTGGGGACGCCGATCACGATCGCGCTCGGCCACGCCGAGCTCATCACCCACGCCGCCACCGACCAGGCGATCGCCAAGGACGCCCGCGTGGCCGTCGACGAGCTGCTCCGGATGCGCCGGCTGGCGAACCGGCTGGTGCTCCTGGCCTCGACCGACGGCCCGGACTTCCTGCACCTGACCCCCGTGGACACCGCCGAGCTCGTGATGGAGATCCTGGACCGGTGGCGCCAGACCCCCCGGCGGTGGTCGTTCGGCACGCTGGCCGAGGCGCGCGTGCAGGCCGACCGGGACCGGCTGACGCTGGCCCTGGATGCGCTGATCGAAAACGCCGTCGATCACACCGATCCGGACGGCCGCATCGAGCTGAGCGCCCGGCACGCTGGCGAGGACATCGTTCTCGCCGTCAAGGACTCGGGCTCCGGCATCCCCCCGGCCGAGATCGGGCAGATCTTCGACCGGTTCACCCGGGTCGGAACCGGCCGCAGCCGGGAGAGCGGAGGGTTCGGCCTCGGCCTGGCGGTGGTGAAGGCGATCGCGGAGGCCCACCACGGCTCCGTCCAGGTCCGCAGCACCGTGGGCGTGGGCTCGGAATTCGAGCTTGTGCTGCCGACGTCAAACGGTCATTTGAACTTAACGCCGCCGGACCGGCAGGCGCTGTCAGGATAGCTCGCGGCGGCGCCGTTATGGATCGTCGTTCCTGGTTCGTACGGCTGAGCGTCGGCGCCGCGGGGCCGAGCCGATCAAGGCGCGGCCCGGGCCGCTCGCACGGCGGCCGCGAGCGTGTCGATGTCGTAAGCGCCGTGGTGCCGCTTGCCGTTGATGAAGAACGTCGGCGTGCCCGAGACGCCGCTGAGGTCGGCGGAGTCCACGTCGGCGGCGATCTTGGCCGCTCCGGCGTGCTTGCGCATGTCCTGGGCGAACTGCTCGGCGTTCAGGCCGAGCTCGGCCGCGTAGCGGACCAGGTCCTTGGCCGTCAGCGCGCCCCGGACTCCGTCACCCCAGAATCTTCCCGCTCGCCGCCCCGACGAGGCGAGGACGGCCGGCCTGGCTCAGCAGCCCCACTGGCCTCAGTGCCTTCGCCGGACCCGGGCTCGCTGGTCACCGTTACGGGTTCGAAAATCCGTCAGCTGACCGATGTCTCTCACTGCAACTTGCAGCAGTATTTGTGGTGCAACAGGCGCTATCCAGCGCCAAACGTAGGTTCCCCGCCCCGGGCTGGCCGCGCAGAGTGTTTGACCTGCGCTCTGCGCGGCCAGGCCAAACGGGCCTCCCGAGGACATCTGATGGACACGATGGCGCGGCTTCGCCCGACCGTCCAACGCCCCCGTCGCATCTCGCTCGCCACAGGACCGGCCGCAGCGGCCGAGGCCCGCAGGCAGGTCCTGGCGACGATCTGCGCCTGGGATGTCCCCGTCGACGTGGATGTCGCTGTCCTGCTCACCAGCGAGCTGGTGACCAATGCCATCCGGCACGAGGCCGGGGAGACCATCACGCTGACCATCACCTGCGTCTGCGGCCAGCTGCGCGTCGACGTCCATGACACGTCGCGCACCATGCCGGTGATCATGGATGCCCAAGCCGACGCCGAGGCCGGGCGGGGCCTGATGCTGGTCGCCAGCCTGTCGACCGACTGGGGCGTGCACAGAACCCGGTCCGGCAAGGCCGTGTACTTCACACTCGAGTTCGATCTGCCCGACCTCGATGACGGCGGCGACCGCCGCCCGCAGGGCAACCGCGCGTGGGTTCGGTGAATCGCAAGCCCCCCGGCGATTCACCGAACCTGCCCTGTCGGCGGATCCGTTCTCGCGCTGCGATCATTTCGACGCGATGGTGCGCAAGGCGGCCTCGCGAGCGATGTCTATGCGCGAATGGACGTCGAGCTTCTTCAGAATGTGCGAGACATGGGTAGCGACCGTCCGCCGGGACAGTAGCAGCTTGGCGGCGATCTCCGGGTTGGACAGCCCGCCTCCCACCAGTTCGGCGATCTTGGTCTCGGCCGGCGTGAGGCTGTCCCAGCCGCTCCGCGCCTGCCGGTGCTTCGCGCGCGGGCCGCGACGGATGCCGTGGGCACGGAACCTGGCCTGGAGCCTGGCGACGTCGGAGGCGGCGCCCAGCGAGGCGTAGATCTCCACGGCCCGGACGAACGCGGCCCGGGCCTGGTCGCGGTCCCCGGCGCGGACGAACTCTCCGGCGGCGGCCTCCAGCGCCTTCGCCCGTAGCAGCGGCCAGCCGGCGTCGCCGTAGCGGTCAGCGGCGGCGAGCAGCCCGGAGGCATCATGATCCAGCAGGCTGCGACAGTAGAGGGCGTTCGCCTGGCGGTGCGGGATCTCCGAGTCCGCGGCCAGGGCAGCGGCCTGGCCCGCGAGGGTCTGCGCGGTGCCCAGGTCGCCGGTGGTCGTGGCCAGACGGACGGCATCCGCGAGCAGTTCCTCGATCTCGTCGAGCTCTTCGGTGTCGCCGCTGAACCCCGCCGTCAGCACGGCCAGCGCCTCCGGCAGCGCGCCGGCTAGCTCGCGGTCCAGGCTTCGGGCCAGGGCCAGCGGGCCGATGACCCGGTTCCCGATCCGCTCGGCCTGCGGGACCGCCGCGGCGAGGTGGCGGCGCGCCGCGGCGATCTCGCCGCGGTGGAAGCAGATCACCGCGGCGATGCCGAGATCGCAGCAGGCCGCCATGGGCTCCTTCAGGTCCTCACGCAGGGCCTCGACCTCGGTCATGGCGTCGGCCCATCGCCCCGTGTCCAAGAACAGCTGCCCCAGCGCGCTGTGCGCCTGAATTTGCCGGATCACCACGCCGGCCTGGCCCGCGAGGTGCCGCGCCTGCCCGGCCGCGGCAAATGCCTCCTCGTACCGGTCGAGATCGCCGAGCGTGACCGCCTTGTTGATCTGCAGCAGCAGCCACAGGTCGGTCAGGGCCGGGTCGCCCTCGGTCACGGACAGCGCGCGGTCGAACAGCGGCAGCGCGTCGGCCATCTGCGTCTGCACCGAGGTCACGATCGTCAGCACGTGCAGCGCCCAGCCCATCCCCCAGTTGTCGCCCGCCTCCGACGCCACCTCAAGGGCCGCGGTGGCGACCTGGCCGGCCCGCTCGGCCTCGCCGAGATTGCTGTGCGTCCGCGCCGCCATCACGAGCAGCCGCGCGCGGTGCCGGGCAGAGATCCCCGGCAAGGCCAGCGCCTGGTCCAGCGTGGTCAGGCACTCGGCGAACCTGCCCACTCGCATCCGGCACTGCGCCAGGGTCCAGTGCAGGTCGACCACCAGGTCAGGCTCGACGACATGCGCCAGCGCCCGGCTGGCCACCTGCTCGGCCCCGGACGCGTCGCCCACCCGGTACAGGGCGTCGGCGAGCCGGCTCACCAGGCGGTCGTGGTGGGCCGAGCCGACCGGAGAGGTCGCGACGGCCTGACGGAGGAGCTCCGCGGCCACCTGGGGCGCCTGGCCGGTCAGCGGTTCGGCGGTGCGAACCAGCCAGGTCAGCATCCACTCGTCCATCGGCTCGGTCGCACCGCCCGGTTCGTCAACCGCCCGCAGCAGCTGCCGGGCCACTCGGTTCGCGGGCGCACCGGCCTCGGCCAGAGCGCGCCCCGCCTCGCGGTGCCAGGCGGCGCGCACCGGCGCCGGCATCTCGTCGTACAACGCGTCCCGGATCAGCGGATGCCGGAACCCGAGACCGTTGCCGAACTCGGCGAGCACGCCCGCGGCGCGTGCCTCGTCGACGGCCGGGATCAGGTCCGCCACGCTGCGACCCAGTACGATCGCCAGATCCAGGACGGCGAAGTCCACGCCGAGCAGGGCCGCCGCCCTGAGCACCTGACGCACCGGCCCGGGAACGAACCCCAGGCGGTCCGCTATGGCCGCCGACAGGGACCGAGGTACGGAGCCGTTGGTCAGCTCGGCGATCCCCGCGCCGGTAACGGTCACGGCGGAGCTGCGAGCCAGCGCGGCGACGAGCTCGGTGAGGTAGAGGGGGTTGCCCGCCGCGCCGTCGGCCAGCCGCAGCAGCTTGTCGTCGGGCCTGCCTCCGGCCAGGGCCGCCACCAACTCGGCCGTCGCCGCCTCGGTCAGCCTGGCGAGCTGCAGCCGCGCGGCATCGCCCACCGCTCGCCGCAGCGCCTGCAGGCCTTCCCGCTGCGGCACCGGGCGCATGGTCCCCATGAGCAGCAGCGGCGCCTGCCGCGCCGACCTGGCCAGGCGCCCCCACAGGGCGACGCTGGCCTGATCTGCCCACTGGAGATCGTCGACGACCAGGATCGTCGGCCGCACGCGGCACTCCTCGGCGACGAGCGCCAGCAGTTGCTCCGCCAGCGCCGCCGACA
>DASYXX010000488.1:0-12746 GCA_035934395.1 Streptosporangiaceae bacterium | reverse complement strand
GCGGAGGGCGGCGAGCCGCGCGAGCAGCCCGGGCAGGTGCTCCGGATCCCCGCCGCCGTGCAGCCAGCCGTCCCCCACCCGGGCGGCCCGGCGCAGCGCGGCGTCCCCGTGACCGCCGAGGAGGATCGGGAGGGGCTCGCTCGGAACAGGAGCGATCTTGACCGGCGGCAGGTCGAAGATCTCCCCGTGATAGGAGAAGTAGCCCCCGGCCGACAGCCCTCGGATGATCGCGAGTTCCTCGTCCATGCGCCGCCCGCGGCGCTCCCAGGGCACGCCGAGCACCTCGTAGTCCTCGCGCCACGGGCTGGTCCCGACCCCCAGGGCCAGCCGGTTGCCGGTGAGCACGGCGGTGGACGTGGCCTGCTTGGCCACCAGGACCGGATCCCGCACCGGCAGCTTCAGCACGAAGGTGACGAACCGGATGGTCTCGGTGACCGCGCCCAGCGCGGGGATCAGCGAGAACGGCTCGAGGAACGGCTTGTCCTCGAGGAACTCGCGCGTGCCGTCGGGGTTGAACGGGTAGACGCTGGTGGCATGCTCCGGGTAGCAGATGCTGTCGGGTATCACCATCGAGTCGTAGCCGGACTCCTCGGCGGCGCGCGCGAGCGGGGCGTAGAACGACGGGCTGGTCATCGACTCGGCGTAGGAAAAGCGCACGGGACCTCCCGGCCTGCACGCTCCGCTCGGCGGAACGCTCCGGTTACTTACGCGGCACTCGCTCATTGTGGCCGATCACCCGGCGCCGCCACAGGAGCCAGCCCGCCCCGCCGCCCGCCGCCAGGGCGCCGGCGACAATGCCCGCGATGGCGCCGGGCGCCAGGCCGCCGCCGGACGACGTGGGCTGGCTGCCGGGAGGGCCGGCCGAAGCCGCCGGGGCGGGCGCGGTCGACGCGGGAGCGGTGCCGCCGGAGCCAGGCCCGAAGGCCACGACGTTTCTCGCCGACGGCGCCAGCAGGAGGCCGTCGCCGACGCTGGGAGTCGGGAAGTGGTTGGCCGGCACGCCGATCGAGGCCTGCTTCGCCACCGCGCCGGTGGCAGGATCCAGGCCGTACAAGACGCCATCCTGGCCGATGGTCCAGATCAAGCCCGCGGCGATGATCGGGGGACCGCCGCCCTTTCCGGAGCTCCACAGCAGGCGGAGCCCGGGCGGGGAGGTCGCGGCGCGCACCGCGATGACGCCGCTGAGGCACGGGAGGTAGACCGTGGTGCCCGCCACCGCGGAGCCGCCGTCTATGTCGTTGCCGCACGCCGAGCTCAGCGCGGCTTCCTGGTGGCCGATGCCGCCGAGGTGCGCGCCGTCCAGGAGATAGACGATGCCGGTCTTCCCGGCCAGGATCACCTGACCATCGGTCAGCAGCGCCGGCGCCATCGACATATCAAGATCCCCGGCGTTGTTCGCGGCCCAGCCGCTTGGCGCGAAGAACTGCAGGAACCGCATGGTGGCGGACAGCTCGAGCACCGAATCGCTGTGGTCGTACGCGTGGGACGACGAAGTGACCGAGCCGTTCCCGACGCTGACCCAGACGTGACCGCCGCCGTCGACCACAGGTGCCGCGCCGCCCATCCAGACCGCCCCGCGCGACTCGTCGGCCCCGGCGTCGACGGTGTATATCGTCGCCCTCCCGCCCGTCTCCGGCACTGCCTCCACCCGGCCCCGGTAGCTGCCGCAGTCTCCGTAGTTCCCGCCCATGCCGAACACCACCCGGCCGTCGTCGAGCGTCAGGCCGGTGCGCTGCAACAGCGCGGCGGGGTCCGCCCCGGGCGGGTCGACGTCCTGGGTGATCTCGGTCCGGCCGGACGCGATGGCCAGGCCGGCCAGCAGATGCGCCGGGCGTCCGTTCACCAGCTCGTCGGCCACCACGAAGATCTCGGCCCGCTGCCGGTCGATGACCGGCGTCCCGGTGATGCCCACGGTCGGCGCGATGTTGCCGCACGGTAGCGAGCTCGACGGCACGGGGGTGCCGAGGTGGTCCGACCAGACGATCACGCCCGTGGCGGACGAGAGCGCGTATACCGTGTCGTTCTCCGTCGCCACGTAGACCCGGTCGGCGTACACGAGCGGCTCGCCGTAGATATCGCCGTCGAGGGTCGGCGACGTCCACGCCCGGCTGCCGGTGTTGACCGCGGTCACCGACCTGGCGACGCCGGTGCCTGCGGAATCGGAGTGGTACACCGTCCACGAGCTCGACTCGGCGGGCCCAGGTGAGGGCGTCGCCGCGCCGGCGCCTCCGGTCACACAGAGCGCGGCGGCGAGCGCGAGCATCCCGGCCGCGGCGGCGCGTGGCCATACGCTCATGGCGCTCGGCCGACGCCGCACGCGGCCTGGTTGCGCATCGTCAAAGCGTAGGACCCTATGCTCTGAAGGCGACAATCCGCCTCGCGGACGCGGCCAGGAGGAGACCGTCGCCGACGCTGGGCGTCGGGAAGTGGTTAGCGGGCGCGCCGATGAAGGCCTGCTGGCGTATCCGGCCGTTCGCGGGATTGAGGCCGTACAGCGTGCCGTTCTGGCCGATGGTCCAGACCAGGCCGGCGGCGATGATCGGGGGGCCGCCACCCGTTCCGGTTTGCCACGCCAGGCGCAGCGAGGCCGGGGACCTGGCCGCGCGGACCGCGGTCACGCCGCTGAGGCAGGGAAGGTAGACGGTCATGCCCGCCCGCGCGAATCCGCCGTCGATGACGTCGCCGCACGCCGAACTCAGCAGGGCCTGCTGGTGGCCGATGCCGCCGAGGCGCGCGCCGTTGAGAAGATAGGCGATGCCGGCCTTCCCGGCCGCGATGACCTGGCCGTCGGGCAGCAGCGCCGGCGCCATCGACATGTCGGCGTCGCTGGCGTTGTCGGTGGCCCAGGTCCGCGGCGCGAAGAACTGCACCAGGCGCATGGCCGGCGACAGCTCGAGCACTGAGTCGCTGAAGTCGTATGGGTGGCGGAAGGAGGTGACCGAGCCGTTGCCCGCCTCGACCCAGACACCGCCCCTGCGGCCGACAACGGGCGCGGCGCCGCCCATCCAGACCGCGCCCCGCGACTCGCCGCGTCCGGAATCGACGACGAACGCCTCCGGCCTTCCGCCCGCCGTCTCCGGGATCGCCTCGACCTTGCCCCGGTAGTTGCCGCAGTCGCCGAAGAGCCCGCCCATGCCGAACACCACCCGGCCCGCGTCGAGGGTCAGGCCGGTCCGCTGCAGCTGGGCCGCGGGGTCGGTCCCGGCCAGGTCGACGTCCCTGGTCATCTCGACCCGGCCCGCGGCGGTGGCGAGGCCAGCGAGGATGTGCGCCGGCCTTCCGCGCACGAGCTCTTCGGCCACCACGAAGATCTCGCGGCGGGACCGGTCGATGACCGGCGTACCGGTGATGCCCACCGTGGGCCCGATGTTGCCGCAGGGCAGCGAGCCCGCTGGCACGGGGCGGCCGAGATGCCTCGACCACAGGCGCCTGCCGGTGGCGGCCGAGAGCGCGTACACCGTGTCGTTCTCGGTCGCCACGAAGACCCGCCCCGCGAACACGAGCGGCTCGCCGTAGATGTCGCCGTCGAGAGCGGGCGACGTCCACGCCCGGGTCCTGGTGTCGACCGAGGTCACCCCCGGCGCGAACCCGGTGCCGGCCGGATTCCCGTGGTACACCGTCCAGCCGTGCGGGTCGGCGGCCGCGGGCGAGACTGTCGCCGCGCTCGCGCCCCGGGTCATCCCGAACGCCGCGGCCAGGGCCAGCACCCCGGCCGACGCCGCCCGCCGTCGTGCTCTCATGGCGCCGGGCGGGCGTGTCCGACGACAAATGAGCCCATGGCGGGAATCGTAGCGAGATGTGCCGACCCGGCGGTTCGGCTCATCTGGCCGGCAAGGTGAACGTTTGGGTAACTGGCGCGCGGGCCGGGCGCTTGCCGGTCAAGATCCAGGTCAGCCTGCTGAAGTACTCGCGGCCCGGGTGGTGCGGCCACGGCGCGGCCCGCCACAGGACGACGAGGATCGGGTAACTGACGAACTTGCCCATCGCGCAGGTCGGCGTGCAGTTGTTGACCTTCAGAGCGCCGCTGCCGAACGCCACCGAGCGCCAGCTTGCCCAGCTCAGGCCGCCGATGAACTCGTTGGAGGGCATGCAGCCGATGTCGTAGACGGCCGGCCGGACCATGCTCTTGCCGCACGCGATCACGACCACCGGGGGAGCGGCGGCGGAAGCCGGGGCCGCGGCGAGAAGGGTCCCGGTCAGGGTTCCGGCTGTCGCTATCAGCCCGGCGGCCAGCATGACGCGCGCGCGAATGAGTTTCATGGGGGTGCTCCTCAGGCTCGATCCCGTCACCTATACGACGCCGGGCCCGGGGCAGCGGATCATAAGGGCATTATCACGATCGCGCATCGGACAGCGTCCCGACGGAGACCTGCCAGGCCGCGCGGGCCCGGCCGGGGACTAGATCTTCGCGGAGCTCGCTCCGCGGCGGGGGGGGGTTATAGGGGGTCGTCCCCCGATGGCTCTAGGTCCGGTAGTCCGAGATCGAGGTTGGGGCGGTCCATGCCGCCGTCGACCTCGAGGACCTTGCCGGTCATGTAGCCAGCGGCCGGCGAGGCCAGGAAGAGCACGGCGGCCGCGATGTCCTCCGGGTCGCCGATGCGGCCGAGCTGGACGGACCGCTCCATCTGGGTGCGCAGCGTGTCGTTAGTGAGCACGATGTCGAGCGCCGAGGTGGCGGCCGAGCCGACCGCGATCGCGTTGACCCTGATCCTGGGCGCGAGGTCGGCAGCGGCCAGCCGGGTGTAGTGCGCCAGCGCGGCCTTGGCCGTGCCGTAGGCGAGGTAGCCGCGGCCGGCCAGCCGGCCCATGGCCGAGGAGATGTTGACCACCGCGCCGCCCGGGCCGGGGGAGGCCAGCAGGTGCGGCACGGACGCGCGGGTGAGGCTGTGCGCGACCGTGACGTTGAACGCGAACGCGTCCGCGAGGTGCCGCGGCTTGGTACTGAGGAACGGCCGCGGCATGGCGCCGCCGACGTTGTTGACCACGATGTCGAGCCGGCCGAAGGCGTCCACCGCGGCTGCGGCCAGGCCCGCCGCCGCCTCGAGGTCGCTCAGGTCGGCGGCAACGACCACCGCGCGCCGCCCGGACGCCTCGACGTCGCGCGCCACCTTGGCCAGCTGGTCCTCGCTGCGCGCCGAGATCACCACGTCAGCCCCGGCCTGGGCCAGCGCCAGCGCGGCGGCCGCGCCGATGCCCCGGCCCGCGCCGGTCACGATGGCCACCCGGTCGGTGACACGGAATCGATCGAGGATCATGGGCCCGCCTCCGGGTCTGGGTCGGACCAGCCTACGAGAAAAGTAGAACACGTTCCAATTGCGCCCGAGCGCTGACGGGCCTGGCAGACTGGAGTGCGAGCGAGCCGGAGGACGCGGCGCCGCCTGGACTGAGGAGCGAGCGACGAAGGAGCGAGCGACGAAGGAAGGCGGTGCCTCAAAGGCGTCCGGAGGCGAGCGAGCGGGGCTCTCCGTGGCGGGCGTGCGCGACTCCGGGAAGGCGGCGGAGGCTGCGGAGGTCACGGCGTTCTGGCGGGAGCTCGGCCTGCCGGGCCTGGTGGACGTGCACACCCACTTCATGCCGCCCAACGTGCAGGCCAAGGTCTGGGCGGTAATCGAGCAGGCCTGGCCGATCGCCTACCGACAGCCCGAGGCGGACCGGATAGCCCTGCTGCGGGCGTTCGGCGTATGCAGGTTCGGCGCGCTGACCTACCCGCACAAGCCAGGCATGGCGGCCTGGCTCAACGCGTGGCAGGCCGAGTTCGCGGCCCGGACCCCAGAGGTCCTGCACAGCGCCACGTTCTTCCCCGAGCCCGGCGCGGACGGCTACGTGGCGGACGCGATCGCCGCGGGCGCGCGGCTGTTCAAGGCGCATCTGCAGGTGGGCGGCTACGACCCGCGCGACGAGCTGCTGGGCCCGGTCTGGGGCCTGCTCGCCGAGGCGCGTGTGCCGGTGGTCGTGCACTGCGGCTCGGGTCCGACGCCCGGTGCGTACACGGGGCCCGGGCCGATCTCGGCGGTCCTCGCCCGCCATCCCCGGCTGATCACGATCATCGCGCACCTCGGCTCACCCGAGTACAGCGAGTTCCTCGACCTCGTGGACGTGTATCCGGGCGTTCACCTGGACACCACGATGGCGTTCACCGACGTCTTCGAGTGGCTGGCGCCGTTCCCCGCGGCGCTGCGGCCCCGGCTGGCCGGGCTGGCCGACCGCATCCTGCTGGGCAGCGACTTTCCGAACATCCCCTATCCCTACGCGCACCAGCTGCAGGCGCTGGCCCGGCTTGACCTGGGGTCGGCCTGGCTCCGCGGGGTCTGCCACGACAACGCCGCCCGGCTGCTGGGGCTGTGAGCCATGGCACCGGGGAAGCCCAGCCGCGGGAAAGGCAGTGCGGGGCGAGACGATTCGGGCAGGCTGGAGCAGTATCAGCGCAAGCGGGACTTCGCCCGCACGCCCGAGCCGGCGGGGGCGCCGCCGCGGGCGGACTCCGGCGGCCCGCGGCGGTTCGTGGTGCAGCGGCACCGGGCCCGGCGCCTCCACTACGACCTGCGCTTCGAGATCGACGGCGTGCTGGCCAGCTGGGCCGTGCCCCGGGGCCCGACGCTCGACCCGGACGTGAAGCGGGCCGCGATTCACGTCGAGGACCACCCGATCGAGTACCTCGAGTTCGAGGGCATCATCCCGCGCGGGGAGTACGGCGGCGGCGACGTGATCGTGTGGGACCTGGGCACCTGGGAACCGCACGCCACCGACGACCCGGCCGCCTCGGTCGCCGCGGGCGAGCTGCACGCCGACGTGACCGGGCACAAGCTCCGCGGCCGCCTGGTGCTGGTGCGCAGCGGCCGCGACCGCGACAACAAGAACCAGTGGCTGCTGCTGCACAAGAAGGACGAGTACGCAGTCCCTGGCTGGGATCCCGAGCAGCACCCGCGGTCGGTGCTGAGCGGGCTCACCAACGACGAGGTCAAGGCCAACCCGCGGCGGATGTGGCGGGCCGACCTGCCTCCCGCGCAGGCCTCGGTCGCGATCGGCGACGCTGTCGTTGGACGCACGGGGGAGCCGGACCGGCCCGCCCTGACGGACTATCCGGAGCGGCACCGGCCCAGCCTGGCGGACTACGTGGCCGAGGGACCCAGCCCGGCTGAGCTCGACGCGCTGGCCGCCCTGAGCCCGGCCGGCGGCACTTGGGAGGTATACGGCCGCAAGCTCAAGGTGACGAACCTCGACAAGGTCATGTTCCCCGCCCGCGACGGCGAGGAGCCGGTGACCAAGCGAGAGTTCATCGGCTACGCGGCCCGGATCGCCCCGGTCATCCTGCCCTACCTCGAGGGCCGCGCGCTGAACATGAACCGCTTCCCCGGCGGCGCGCAGACCAGGGGGTTCTGGCACAAGCAGCTGCCCGACCACGCGCCCGGGTGGGTGCCCCGCTGGGACAATCCGAACGCCGACCCCGGGGACTCGGTCACCTACCTGGTCGTGGACGAGCCCGCGGCGCTGGTGTGGGCCGCGAACTTCGGCGCGCTGGAGTGGCACGCCTGGACCGCCCGCACCGACCAGCCCCGCACCCCCACCTACGCGCTGGTCGACATCGACGCGGGCCCGGCCACGTCCTGGGACGACGTCCTGGTCCTGGCGCGGCTGCACCGCACCGCGCTGGAACACCTGGGCGTCCGGGCCCAGCCCAAGCTGACCGGCCACACCGGCATCCAGATCTGGATCCCGGTCACCCGCGGGCCCGGCTACGACGAGACCCGCGAGTGGGTGAAGGAGCTGTCCCGGGCCATCGGCGGGGTCGTGCCCGAGCTGGTGAGCTGGCAGTGGGACGTCAAGGCGCGCGGGGGCCGCGCCCGGCTGGACTACACCCAGAACGTCAGGAACAAGACGCTGGTCGCGCCCTACAGCCCGCGCCCCGCGCCCGGCGCCCCGGTGTCGGCCCCCATCGACTGGGACGAGCTCGACGATCCCGGGCTGCGCCCCGATGCGATAACGATCCGCAGCGTCTGGGACCGCCTGGCCGGGCGAGGCGACCCCTTCCGCACCGTGCTGGCCGGAGATCAGGCGCTTCCGCCGATCCACTAGTTTTGACGACGGGGATGCCGAAAGCACTGGGGGTGGAGCAGGTGGATGAAAGGGCAGGTCAGCCGGCGACCGAGGCCGATCTTGTGGACGTCGCCGGGCTGGTCACCGCGTACTACGCGGAGCACCCTGATCCGGCCGAGCCGGCCCAGCGGGTCGCGTTCGGCACCTCGGGCCACCGCGGCTCGGCGCTGCGGCTGGCGTTCAACGACGACCACATCGCCGCGGCCACCCAGGCCATCTGCGATTACCGGAGCCGGGCCGGGATCACCGGCCCGCTGTTCATCGGCCGCGACACGCATGCGCTGTCGGAGCCGGCGCTCGTCACCGCGCTCGAGGTCCTCGCGGCCAACGACGTGCGCGTGCTGACGGACAGCCGCCACGGGTACACGCCGACCCCCGCGCTCTCAAGAGCGATCATTATCTATAACGGAGGGCGTGACGGCGGTCTCGCAGACGGGATTGTGGTCACCCCGTCGCACAACCCGCCGGAGGACGGGGGATTCAAGTACAACCCGCCCGACGGCGGGCCGGCCGCGGCCCAGATCACCGCGGTCATCCAGGACCGCGCGAACGAGCTGCTGAGCGACGGGCTGAAGCAGGTCCGCAGGATCCGCTACGCCCGGGCCAGGGCCGAAGCGGGCCGGCACGACTTCCTCGGCGCCTACGTCGCGGACCTGCCGACCGTGGTGGACCTGGACGCGGTGCGCGCCGCCGGGGTGCGGATCGGCGCCGACCCGCTCGGCGGGGCCAGCGTCGCTTACTGGGGCGAGATCGCCGACCGGTTCGGGCTGGACCTGACCGTGGTCAACCCGGTCGTGGACGCCACGTTCCGGTTCATGACCCTGGACTGGGACGGCCGGATCCGGATGGACTGCTCGTCGCCGTACGCGATGGCCTCGCTGATCGGCCGCCGGTCCGAGTTCGCGATCGCGACCGGCAACGACACCGACGCCGACCGGCACGGCATCGTGACCCCGGACGCCGGACTGCTCAACCCCAACCATTACCTGGCCGTGGCGGTCGACTACCTCTACCGCCACCGCGAGAGCTGGCCCTCGGGTGCCGCGGTCGGCAAGACCATGGTCAGCTCGTCGATCATCGACCGGGTGACCGCCGCCGCCGGGCGGCGGCTGACCGAGGTGCCGGTCGGGTTCAAGTGGTTCGTGCCGGGGCTGCTGGACGCACGCGTAGCGTTCGGCGGCGAGGAGAGCGCCGGGGCCTCGTTCCTCCGCCGCGACGGGAGCGTCTGGACCACCGACAAGGACGGCATCATCCTGGCGCTGCTCGCGTCCGAGATCGCCGCGGTCACCGGGCGGACGCCGTCGGAGCGTTACCGCGAGCTCACCGCCCGGCTCGGCGACCCGGCCTACGCGCGCGTCGATGCCCCGGCCACCCGCGAGCAGAAGGCGGCGCTGGCCAGGCTCAGCCCGGATCAGGTGAACGTGCTCGAGCTCGCCGGCGAGCCGGTGGTGAGCCGGCTCACCACCGCCCCGGGCAACGGGGAGCCGCTCGGCGGGATCAAGATCAGCACCGAGTCGGGCTGGTTCGCCGCCCGGCCTTCGGGGACCGAGGACGTCTACAAGCTGTACGCCGAGTCGTTCCTGGGCCCCGAGCATCTCGCCCGTATCCAGGCCGAGGCTCAGGAGATCCTCCTCGCCGTGCTGCGTTATGGAAATGGGTCTGCATGAGCGTTCTGCGGGATCGCGTCCGGCGGCTCCTGGAAAAGCCCGGGACCGCCAGCCTGAGCAGGTACCAGCGGCAGCTGCCGGCAATCGCCGCGCTGGAGGAGACGCTCCGTGAGGCGCCGGACGAGGAGCTGGCCGAGCTGGCGGGCGAGGCGCAGGGCGACGGGGAGTTCTGCGCCATCGGCCGCGAGGCGGCGCGGCGGGCGCTGGGCGAGCGCGCTTACGACGTGCAGCTGCTTGGCACGCTGGTCATGCTGAGCGGGATGGTGGCCGAGATGGCCACCGGCGAGGGCAAGACGCTGTCCGGCGCGCTGGCGGCGGCCAGGTACGCGCGGCAGGGCCGGTCGGTCCACGTGCTGTCGGTCAACGACTACCTGGCCCACCGCGACGCCGAGTGGATGCGGCCCGTCTATGACCTGCTGGGCGTCACGGTCGGCTGCGTCGGCGAGGCGTCAGCGCCCGACGAGCGGCGCAGCGCGTACGCGGCGCAGGTGACCTACGCGCCGGTCACCGAGATCGGCTTCGACGTGCTCCGCGACCGGCTCGCCGCCGGCGTGTCCGACCTTGTCGCGGCCGAGCCCGACGTGGTGCTGATCGACGAGGCCGACTCGGTCATGATCGACGAGGCGCTGGTGCCGCTGGTGCTGGCGGGCTCGGCCGGCCAGGGGGACGCCGACCGGGAGATGGCCGGGATCGTGGCCGGGCTGCGCCGGCGGCTGCACTACGAGACCGACGACGACGGCCGCAACGTGTCGCTGACGAACGCGGGCGCCCGCGCGGCCGAGCGCGCGCTCGGCGGGATCGACCTCTACGCGGCCGAGGAGCTGGACACGCTGACCCGGCTCAACGTGGCCCTGCACGCGCACGCGCTGCTGCAGCGCGACGTCGACTACATCGTCCGCGACGGAAAGGTCCACCTGATCAACGCGTCCCGGGGCCGGGTCGCGCAGCTGCAGCGGTGGCCCGACGGGCTGCAGGCCGCGGTCGAGGCCAAGGAGGCCCTCGCGGCCACCGACAGCGGCGAGATCCTCGACAGCATCACCATCGAGTCCCTGATCCGGCGCTACCCGCGGGTGTGCGGGATGACCGGCACCGCGGTCACCGCCGGGGAGGAGCTGCGCCAGTTCTACGGACTCGAGGTCGCGGTCATCCCGCCGAACCGGCCCTGCGTGCGGGAGGACGAGCCCGACCGGCTGTACGCGACCCTCGAGCAGAAGGAGGACGCGGTCGTCGCCGAGGTGGCCGCCGCGCACGAGAGCGGACGGCCGGTGCTGATCGGCACCCTCGACATCGCCGAGTCGGAACGGATCGCGGAGCGGCTCGCCGCGGCCGGGCTGTCCTGTGTCGTCCTCAACGCCAAGAACGACGCGCAGGAAGCCGCGATCGTGGCCGAGGCGGGCGCGCGTGCCGCGATCACCGTGTCGACGCAGATGGCCGGGCGCGGCACCGACATCCGCCTCGGGCCGGGTGTCCCCGAGCTCGGCGGGCTGCTCGTGATCGGGACCGGGCGGCACGTGAGCAGCCGGATCGACCTGCAGCTGCGGGGGAGGTCCGGCCGGCAGGGCGACCCGGGGAGCTCGGTGTTCTTCGTCAGCCTGGAGGACGACCTGATCACCAGCTACGCCCCGGACACCGAGCCCCCGCGGGAGACGGACGACGACGGCCAGATCGGCGACGCGGGCGCGCACTGGGCCGTGGGGCACGCGCAGCGCGTCGCCGAGGGCGCTCACCTGGAGATCCACCGGAACACGTTCCGTTACAACAAGCTCATCGAGGACCAGCGCCAGGTCGTGCTGGCGCACCGCGATCGCGTGCTGCGCACCAGCGCGGCCGCGGACGCGCTCGCCGGGCGCTGCCCCGAGCGGTACGCCGAGCTGGCCGGCGAGCTCGACCCGGAGCCTCTGGTTGGCGCCGCCCGGCAGATCGTGCTCTACCACCTGGACCGCGGCTGGGCGGATCACCTCGCCGTGCTGGCCGCGATCCGCGAGGGGATCCACCTGCGCGCGCTCGGGCACGGCCCGAACCCGTTCATCAGCGCGCTCGACCCGCTGACCGAGTTCCACAAGGAGGCGGTCGCGCTCTTCGGCCGCCTGCTCGACCAGGTCGAGGAGCGGTCCGCGGAGACCTTCCAGACGGCCGTGATCACTGCCGCCGGGGCCGATCTCGACGCGGCCGACCTGAAGCGGCCGAGCGCGACCTGGACCTATCTCGTGCAGGACAACCCGTTCGGCACCGGGCTCGACCGGGCGCTGCGCCGCTTCAGCTCGCCCCGCCGGCGGTAGCCTCCCGCGCGGGCTCAGCGCTGTGTTGCCGGCTCGCCTCCGGGGCGTTCTTGAGGCACCGTCTTCCCTCCTCGCTCTTTCCTCGCTCGTCAGTCCAGACGGCGCCCGCCCCTCGGCTCACTTTCGCGCCACCCCGCCCCACACGGCCGACCGGTTGTGGCGCTCGAGCTCCGAGACCGGCCGCCAGTCCTCGACCCGCACCAGCCCGGGCTCGAGCATTTCCAGGCCGTCGAAGAAGCGCGTGACCCCCGCATTGTCACGGAGGGTGAAATGCTGATGGCTGAGCTGGTTGAGCCGCGCGGTCGCCTCGGCGATCTTCTCGGCGTCGATGTCCGAGGCGACATGGGAGATGGCCAGGTAGCTGCCCGCGGGCACGGCGTCGACCAGCCTGGTCACGATCTGGTACGGGTCCTCCTCATCCCCGATGGCGTGCAGGATCGCGATCAGCATGATCGCCACCGGGCGGGAGAAGTCCAGGGTCCGTGCCGCCTGGTCCAGGATCGCCGCCGGGTCGCGCAGGTCCGCGTGCAGGTAGTCGATGAGCCCGTCGTCGTGGCTGGCCAGGAGGGCCCGGGCGTGGATCAGCACGATGGGGTCGTAGTCCACGTACACGACCCGGCTGTCCGGCGCCGCCGACTGGGCGACCTCGTGGGTGTTGTTCGCGGTCGGGATCCCGGTGCCGATGTCCAGGAACTGCCGGATCCCG
>DASYXX010000149.1:0-10612 GCA_035934395.1 Streptosporangiaceae bacterium | reverse complement strand
CGCCCCCGGCCTCCCGGCGGCCCGGCGGCCCCCGGTCCCGCCGCGGCGCGGCGCCGGGTGCTCGACCAGGGCGATCACGCGGCTGGCCATGAACCGCGCGGTCCTGACCGCGGCCCCGCCCCGGGTCAGCTCGGTCACCTCCACCAGGCCGCGCCGGTTCACCACTTCCACGCGCCGCCCGGCGCGGGTGGCCACGACCTCGTATGTCCTGGACCCGTCGCCCGCGTCGACCACGACCTCGACCCTGTCGCCCTTCATCACCTTCATATGTACCCGTTGCGGGGCTTCAGAAAAAGAGCAGCTTGATCGCGGAGATCAGCCCGATCATCACGACGAACAGCCGGAGCGCCGCCGGATGCAGGCGCCGCCCGAACCGCGCGCCGAGCAGCCCGCCGACCGCGGACCCGGCGGCGACCAGCGCCGCGGCTCCCCACGAGACGTGCGCGAACCCGAGGAACACGGCGGCCGCCGCGCCGTTGACGATCGTGACGAGGACGTTCTTGGCCCCGTTGACGCGCTGCAGGGTCTCGTCGAGAAACGTGCCCAGCAGGCCGATGACCAGGACTCCCTGGGCAGCGCCGAAATAGCCGCCGTAGACCCCGGACGCGAAGATGCCTGTCAGCAGTGCTGGGCCGGCCCGCTCCGGCTCCTTGTCGCGGCGCGCGCTGATCCACGCGCTCAGCCACGGCTGCGCGACCACCAGCGCGCAGGCGATAAGGATCAGCACCGGCACGATGAGCCTGAAGGCGCTGGCCGGCAGGGACAGCAGCGCGGCCGCCCCGGCCAGCGCTCCGGCCGCGGCGGCAACGCCGAGCCGGAGCAGGCGGCCGCGTTGCCCCGCCAGCTCGCGCCGGTAGCCGAACCCGCTGCTCAGGTTGCCGGGCACGAGCCCCACGTTGTTCGAGACGTTGGCGACGACCGGCGGGAAGCCGAACGCCAGCAGCGTGGGGAAGGTGATCAGTGATCCGGATCCGACCACCGCGTTGACGGCGCCCGCGGCGGTGCCCGCGGCGAGGATCGCCAGTGCCTCACCCGGGCCCAAGCGACCCTCGCATGATCCAGATCGTATGGCAGCCCGCCGCCCTCAACCCACCGCGGTGACTATGAGGTACATCACGGCCTGTATCAAGACCTCGGTTCTCTCTGTCGGCATATCTGCCATGATTCTGGGAAACGACCGGGGAGCCCTCAATGAACGGTCCAGACGACATAGAGCGCCGGCTCCGCGAGATCGAGGCGGAGTTTGGTCCAGCGAGGGTCAAGGAGCCGTCGGCGGCCGAGCGCGCGGGCCAACTAGCCCGGAAAACCGGATGGCGCAACGCCCGCAGGGCCAGGAAGCTGCGAAAGCCAGTAACGGAGCCACCGCGAGGATCGCAGCCGTCGAGGCGCGGCCGCATCTGGTCACTGGTGGTCGCGGTCGTCGTCCTCGCCTGTATAGCGGGCGCCACAGTCGCGATCATCACGCTGGCCAAGCACCCGCCGAAGGTCGCCGCCGGTAAGACGCCGACGAACGGGCCGGGGCCATCCGGTCATCCGGTCACGGGCGCAGTGTCCAACGGGTTCCTGTCCTCGCCGACCCTGGCGGCCCCGTTCCTTGGCACGCCGGCGCAGTCGTACGCGAACGGCGCGGCAGGCATCGTCATCCCTCGCGTGCACGCGGTCGGCGCCTACTCGGCGGCCCTGGTGGAGGCCGCCTACCAGACCACGAAGAGGCTTCTCATCGCCGCGAACCTGAACCCGCCCACGCTGCGCGGCGGCAGTACGTCGGCCTTTGCCGACATGCTTGTCGCGCAGCAGCGAGCCAGCTTCGTCGACGGCCTAGGCAAGGCGGGATTCAACCCAGATGGCTCCCAGCGGAGTACCCGCACCTGGGTCACCTCCTTCGCCCCGGGCAGCACGCAGTTCGTCGGATCCGTGATCAAGGTTCACGGCGCGATCCGGGCCAGGACCGCCGCGAACGGCAGCTTGACCGTGCTGCGTATCCACGCCGATTACCTGTTCGTCTATCCGGTCGAGCACCCAGGCCAGTCGCTCACGCTGACTCGGATAGTGGTGCGTTATGTCGTCAATTACGATTTCGCTGCCTACGACGATCCCGGAGGTCCGCTCGAGCCCTGGCTGCGAACGGTGGAGAGGTTCGACGCGGGCGCACAATGCCGCGTGGACGATGGTTTCGTGCACCCGTATTTCCCGGGGGGAGTCCGAAAGGGCACGCCGACCGGGAGCCCGACCAACCCGTATGACCAGGGCACGCTTCCCGCGCAGGCGGCGGGCTGCCACGCCACCACAGGAACCTGAGGTCAGGAGAGCCGGGCGGCGCGGGCGGTCCAGCGGGCCGCGCGGCGCTCGACTTGCAGCGGGACCCCGAAGCACCTGGACAGGTTCCGCTCGGTGAACACCTCGAGCACCGGTCCCGCGGCGAGAACGGTGCCCTTCCGCAGCAGCATCGCGTGCGTGAAGCCCTCGGGCACCTCCTCCACGTGGTGGGTGACAAGCACGATCATCGGCGCCTGCGGATCCGCGGCCAGCAGCGAGATCCGCCGGAGCAGGTCCTCGCGTCCGCCGAGGTCCAGCCCGGCGGCCGGCTCGTCGAGCAGCAGCAGCTCGGGGTCCGGCATCAGCGAGCGGGCGATCTGGACGCGCTTGCGCTCCCCCTCGGACAACGTGGCGAACCTGCGCCTGATCAGGTACGCGCAGCCGAGCGCGTCGAGCAATTCCACCGCGCGGGTGACGTCGAACGAGTCGTAGTCCTCGGCGTTGCGCCCCAGGATCCCGTACGAGGCGGTCAGCACCAGGTCGATGACCTTCTCCGTGGGCGGGACGTGGTCGGCGACGGCGGCGCTGGCGAATCCAATCCTGGTCCGCAGGTCCTGGAGGTCGGCCTGGTCGAGGCGCTCGCCGAGTATCTCGGCCGTGCCCTCGGTCGGCATCAGCAGGGCCGCCGCGATCTGCAGCAGGGTCGTCTTCCCGGCCCCGTTCGGCCCGATGACCACCCAGCTCTCGTCGCTGCGCACGGTCCAGTCGACGTCCCTGAGCAGCATCGACTTGTCGTACCGGACTCCTACGCCGCGAAGCCGCAGGACCTCATCCGACATGCGGCTCCCTTCACGCGCACCGCCGTGCCTCCCCGCTCGCCTCCGGGCGCCGTCGGCTCGCTCACAATGTTCAGCTTGAACTTACGGCATGCGGCGGCCGCATCGCCGCTGGAGCCGGCTCCACCGGCTACCGGTCCGGATCGCGGACGGCGAGCAGCGCGGCCTGGGTTCGGTCGGCCACCCCGAGCTTGGCGAGTACCGAGCTGACGTGCGTCTTGACGGTCTTCTCCGACACCTGCAGCAGCCTGGCGATCTCCCGGTTCGAGCGGCCCTCGGCGATCTGCGCCAGGACCTCGCGCTCGCGGCCGGTGAGCGCGCCGATGCCGCGCACGGCCGGCGCCGACCTGGAGCGGAGCAGCGAGAAGGCCGCCTCGGGCGCGAGCAGCGTGTGCCCGTCGTGCACCGACCGAAGCGCCCGGACAAGAGCGTCGGGGTCGATGTCCTTGTACAGGAAGCCGGCCGCGCCCGCGTCCACGGCCAGGGTCACGAGCTCCCGGTCGGCCGCGCTGGTCAGCACCAGGGCCCGCGCCCTGAGCCCGGCGTCCCGCAACTCCCGCAGCACGGCGATGCCGTCCAGGACGGGGAGCTTGAGGTCGAGGAGGATCACGTCGGGGTCGAGCTCGGCGGTCAGGGCCAGCGCCTGGCGGCCGTCGGCCGCCTCGCCGACCACCTCGACATCGTCCTGGACGCTGAGCAGGACCTGCAGCCCCTGCCGGACGACCGGGTGGTCGTCGGCGATCAGCACGCGGATCCGTCCCGGCGCGCGGGCGTCGGCGGCCGGGTCGTCTGCCCGGGACCCGGTCACGCGGGCCTCGTCCGCGCCGGCCTGCCCGGTCACGAGCGCTCCGCCGGATGAGCGCCCGCCTGCCCGGCCCGGCCGGCCGCGATCGGAAGCTCCAGCCGGACCAGCGTCCCCTCGCCCGGGCCGGAGCGGACCGTGAGCGTCCCGCCCGCGGCCGCCGCCCGCTCTCGCATCGAGGCCAGCCCGAGCCCGCTCGACGGGGCCTCGGCCGCGAACCCCCGCCCGTGGTCGGTGACCTCCAGGATCATCCGGCGCCGCCGGACCGACAGCGTCACGCAGATCACGTCCGCGCCGGAGTGCCGCAGCGCGTTGTGCATCGCCTCCTGGGCCACGCGGTAGACCGCGGCCTCCCGCTGCGCCCCGAGCGCGGGTAGCTGCGCGGCCGCGCTGAACCGCACCTCCACGCCGTACGTCTTGCCCGCGAGGACCGCGTAGCTGCGCAGCGACCCGGCGAGCCCGCCGGCGGCCAGGTCAGGAGGGGCCAGCCCGTCGATCACCGCCCTGAGCTCGGCGTGAGCCTGGCCGCCGAGCGCAGCGACGCTCTCCATCTCGGCGACCGCCCGGGCGGGGTCCCGCCCCACGAGCACCGCCGCGGCCCGGGCCTTGGCTCTGATGCTGAACAGCTTCTGCGAAACCGCGTCGTGCAGCTCCCGCGCCAGCCGGGCGCGCTCCTCGAGGACCGAGAGCTCCCGGCCGCGCTCGTACAGCCGGGCGTTGGTCAGCGCGATGGCCGCGTGCGACGCGAACAGCCCGAGCAGCTGCTCGTCCCGTTCGGTGAAGCCGCCCGGGACGCGTTTGCAGGCGGCGAAGATGATGCCGAGTACGTCGCTCCCGTCCTGGATCGGGACGCCCAGGAAGTCCGACATGTCGGGGTGCGCAGGCGGCCACCACTCGAACCGGGGATCGGCGCGGATGTCGTCCACCCGGATCGGCTTGCCCTCGCGCAGCAGCACACCGAGCATGCCGTGTTGGCGCGGTATCGGGCCGATCGCCTTCTGCTGGCGCTTGGATATGCCGTCCACGACGAACTCGGCGAACGACCCGTGATCGTCGGGCACGCCGAGCGCCGCGTACCGGGCGTTGACGAGCGAGCGGGCCGACCTGACGATCATCTGCAGCACGTCGCGGGTGGACAGCTGCCTGGCCACCGCGAGCACCACCTGGCTGACCCGCTGCAGCACGTCGTCCTGCTGCGCATCACCGCTTGCGCGCGCGGCGCGCTCCGCCTCGCTCACATCTGGCACGCTACCCGCACCGCGGCCGGTCCGGATCGGCCATGGGTCCTAGGACCATCGGACCAGGTCATCCCGGCCGCGCGCCCGATGTGCCGCCACGACGGGCTGCCTAGCGTGATGAGCATGACAGACACGAAGAACGCAGTGATCACCGGCGCGTCACGCGGCCTGGGCCTGGCCCTGGCCCGCGGCCTGGCGGCCGAGGGCTGGTCGCTCGTGATCGACGCCAGGGACGCCGACACGCTCCGCTACGCGGCGCTGTGCCTGCCGACGGGCACGGCCGTGACCGCGCTGCCCGGCGACGTCACCGACCCCGGGCACCGCGAGGCGCTCCGCCGTACCGCCGACGACCTGGGCGGGCCCGACCTTCTGATCAACAACGCGGGCACGCTGGGCGCCAGCCCCCTGCCCGCGATCGCCGACTATCCCGTCGCCGAGCTGCGGGCCGCGTTCGAGGTCAACGTGCTGGCCCCGATCGCGCTCACCCAGCTGCTGCTGCCCGGCCTGCGCCGCCGCGGCGGCGCGGTACTGAACATCACCTCGGACGCGGCCGTCGAGGCCTATGCGGGCTGGGGCGGGTACGGCGCGGCCAAGGCCGCTCTCGAGCAGGCCAGCAACGTCCTGGCCGCGGAGGAGAGCGTGGTGCGGGTCTGGTGGGTCGACCCCGGAGACCTGCGGACTCGCATGCACCAGGAGGCGTTCCCCGGTGAGGACATCTCGGACCGTCCGCTGCCCGACGCCGTGATCCCCGCGTTCGCAAGACTCATCACCGAGCGCCTGCCCAGCGGCCGCTACCGTGCCGCCGAGCTGATGCCGTCCGGGGCCCGGTCATGACCGTCGCCCTGGGTCCGGACCTTTCTTCCTCCGTCCTCAGGTCAGCTTCGGTGTCGTCGCTCCGCGCTGATGACTGTTCTTCCTCCGTCCTCGGGGCGGCGTCGGTGCGGTCGCTCCGCGCTGATGACGGTTCCTGGGCGGCGGCGGCCGAGGCCGGCCTCGCCGACGAGACCACCCCCACCGCCGGGTCCGGCATCGAATTCACCCTCCCCCCGGAGCGCGAGGCCCACGAGCCGCCGGAGGCCAGGGGCGTCGCGCGGGATGGCGTGGCCCTGATGGTCAGCCGCAGCGCGGCCGGCGAGATCAGCCACCATGCGTTCGCCGACCTGCCGGCGCTGCTGCTGCCCGGCGACCTGCTCGTGGTCAACACCTCGGCCACGCTGCCCGCCGCGGTGCCCGTTACCGGGGCGCCGCTGGCGGTGCACTTCTCCACCCCGCTGCCGGACGGCGACTGGCTCGTCGAGCTGCGCGCGGTGCAGGAGGCGACGACCACCCCCTACGGCGGCGGGTCCGCCGGCCAGCGGGTCGAGCTGCCCGGCGGGGCGGTGCTGACGCTGGGCACGAGGTTCACCGCGCGGCTCTGGCGGGCCAGGCTGTCGACCGCGGTCGTGCCGTACCTGCTGCGCCACGGCGAGCCGATCCGCTACTCGTACGTGCGGCGGCCGTGGCCGATCGGGGCCTACCAGACGGTGTTCGGCACCAGGCCGGGAAGCGCGGAGATGCCGAGCGCGAGCCGCCCGTTCACCGCGGAGATGGTCACCAGGCTGGTGGCGCGGGGCGTCACGTTCGCGCCGATCACGCTGCACACCGGCGTCTCGTCGCTGGAGGGCGACGAGGACCCCTACCCGGAGCCCTACGACGTCCCTCCGGTCACGGCCCGGCTGGCGAACCTGACCAGGCAGCACGGCGGCCGGGTGATCGCCCTGGGCACCACCGTGGTCCGGGCGCTCGAGACCGCGGCGCGCGTCGCCGGTCCGGCTGCCGGCCCCCTCGTTTCCCCCTCGGCCGGGTGGACGGAGCACATCGTCACCCCCCAGCCCGGTCACCGGCTGCTGGCCGTCGACGGCCTGATCACCGGCCTGCACGAGCCGCGCTCGTCCCACCTGCGGATGCTCGCCGCGTTCGCCGGGCGGGACCTGCTCCGCCGCTGCTACGCGGCCGCGATCGACCGTGGCTACCTGTGGCACGAGTTCGGCGACCTGCACCTGCTCCTGCCCTGACCGACGGTCCGCCACATCCGTCACACCGGCCTCACGGAACCCGTCGCAACGCCGAGATCAGCCCGCGCCTAACCCTTACGGATTTCCGGCTGCGCTCGACTCGCGGTTGCGGACGGTCCGAAAACCCTGCAGTTCATTATCGTGGTCGATCCGCGTCACATATGACCGCGAATCAACCACGATCACTGGGCCGACCGCGCGGGCTGACCGGCGGGCCCGGCACACGTGTCACAGTGGTCAAGCCCGTCCCGTCAGCATCAGTGCTCAGGCCGGGGCAGCCCAACCGTAGGCCGCCGAGCCGCAGGGCAGCAGAGCTGAGCGCCAGCGCAGCAGAGCTATCCTCAATCTAGCCCGCGGCTCGCCCAGTGGTCCGCTGTCGGTAGCGTGGGCAGGACCATGACCAGTTCCCCGATGACGCTGCTCGTGACCGTGACCGGCCGGGACCGGCCGGGCGTCACCTCCCGCCTGTTCTCCGTCCTCGCCGCGCACGAGCTGAGCGTGCTCGACATGGAGCAGGTGGTGATCCGGGGGCGCCTGGTGCTCGGCGTGCTGCTGTCCTGCGGCAGTGCCCCCGACCTGACCGCGATCCACCGGCAGGTAACCGCGGTCGCCGCCGACCTGGGCCTGGAGGCGGAGATCACGGCCGGCTCGGCCGAGCCGGCCCGCCGCCGGGGCAGCCTGCACGTGACGGTGCTCGGCAGCCCGCTGCCCCCGGCCGCGATCGCGGCGATCGCCGGGCGGATCGCCGCCAGCGGCGCGAACATCGACCGGATCTCCCGCCTGGCGCACCGTCCGGTGACCTGCATCGAGTTCGACATCTCCGGCGCCGACCCAGCGTCGCTGCGCGCTGCCCTGGCTGGCGAGTCCGTCGAGCAGGGCGTCGACGTCGCGGTGCAGCGCGGCGGCCTGCACCGGCGCGCCATGCGCCTGGTCGTGATGGACGTGGACTCCACGCTGGTCAGCGGCGAGGCCATCGACCTGCTCGCGGCCCGGGCCGGGTGCGCGGCCAAGGTCGCCGAGCTGACCGCGGCCACGATGCGCGGCGAACTTGACTTCGCCGCCGCGCTGCGGGAGCGCGTGGCCCTGCTCGCCGGGCTCGACGCGTCGGCCATCGACGAAGTCCGCGCGGAGCTGCGGCTCGCCCCCGGCGCCCGCACCCTGGTCCGGACGCTGCGGCGGCTCGGCTACCGGTGCGGGATCGTGAGCGGCGGCTTCACGCAGTTCACCGACGTGCTCGCCGCCGATCTCGGCCTGGACTACGCGGCGGCGAACACGCTGGAGATCGCGGGCGGGAAGCTCACCGGCCAGGTTACCGGCGCGGTCATCGACCGGGCCGGGAAGGCCCGGGCCCTTCGCGACTTCGCCGCCTCAAGCGGGGTTCCGCTGAGCCAGACGGTGGCGGTCGGCGACGGGGCGAACGACCTCGACATGATCGCGGCCGCCGGCCTCGGCATCGCGTTCAACGCCAAGCCCGCGGTCCGGGACGCCGCGGACGCCTCGGTCAGCGTCCCGCACCTGGACGCGATATTGCACCTGCTCGGCATCTCACGCGACGACGTCGAGGCCGCGGACGCGGCCGACGCCGAGAACTCAGCGCTGAGCGCCGCCGCTGACGTGGCCACCTGATCCCGGCCCGGGCGGGACGCACGCCCGGGCGGGACGCACGCCCCGGCGGGGCGCACGGAACGGACGTGGGTCAGGTCGCGGTCTTGCTGGCGGCTGTCTTGCCGTCCTCGCCGGCGGCGGCGCCGCCGTTGGCCCCCCCGGCGGCCGTGCCGCCGGCCCCGGCACCGCCGGTCGCGGCGGTGACGCTCGGCGGGGCCTCGCCGCCGACCCCGGCCTCGCCCGCCCCGGCCGACACGATGGTCGCCGAGCGGCGCTTGGAGATGACCACGGCCGCGACGACGACGAGCACCGCGCCGATGGCCACGCCCGCGCGCAGCCCGTCGTTGTGCGCGTACTTGACCACGCTGGTCGCGATCAGCAGCGAGACCAGGTTCATGACCTTGATCAACGGGTTGATCGCGGGCCCGGCGGTGTCCTTGAACGGGTCGCCCACGGTGTCGCCGATCACCGTCGCCGCGTGCGCCTCGGAGCCCTTGCCGCCGTGGAAGCCGTCCTCGACCAGCTTCTTGGCGTTGTCCCAGGCGCCGCCCGAGTTGGCCAGGAACACGGCCATCAGCACGCCGACCCCGATGGCACCCGCCAGGTAGGAACCGAGCGGCGCGTAACCGAGCGCGAACCCGACCGCGATCGGCGTGAGCACCGCGAGCAGGCCCGGCGTGGCCAGCTCGCGCAGCGAGTCACGGGTGCAGATGTCTACCACGGGGCCGTACTCGGGCTTCTCGGTGAAGTCCATGATTCCCGGGTGGTCGCGGAACTGCTTGCGTACCTCGAGGACCACCCGCCCGGCCGCCCGGCCGACCGCCCTGATCAGCAGGCTGGCGAACAGGAACACGACCGCCGCGCCGATGATCAGGCCGACCAGGTCGTTGGGCTTGTCGATGGACAGGCTGAACGAGCCGGCCGCCGAGCCCAGCGCGGACTCGACCGAGGTGCGGAACGCGCCGAACAGCGCGGTCGCGGCGAGCACCGCGGTCGCGATCGCGATGCCCTTGGTGATCGCCTTGGTCGTGTTGCCGACCGCGTCCAGGTGCGTCAGCGTCTCCGCGGGCTCGCCCTCGAACTCGCCGGACATCTCGGCGATGCCCTGCGCGTTGTCGGTGACCGGGCCGAACGAGTCCATCGACACGATCACGCCGACCGTGGTCAGCAGGCCGGTGCCGGCCAGCGCGACCGCGAACAGCGCGATGGTGGCGTTGCCGGTGCCGAGCAGGAACGCGCCGTAGACGGCGGCGCCGATCAGCAGCGCCGAGTAGACGGCGGACTCCAGCCCGATCGAGATGCCAGAGAGGATCACCGTGGCCGCGCCGGTCTCCGAGCTCTCGCCGATCTCCCGGACCGGCTTGCGGTTGGTCTCGGTGAAGTACCCGGTCAGCAGCTGGATCGCGCTGGCCAGCACCAGCCCGATCACGACCGCGCCGATGGCCAGCCAGCGCGGGCTGCCGCCGTGGTGCAGGATGGCCGGGTCGGTGACGCCCTTGAGCTGGCTGAAGTGCGACGGCAGATACCAGAACGCGGCGCCGACCACGAGGATCAGCGAGAACACCGCCGAGATGAAGAAGCCCCGGTTGATCGCGGTCATGCCGCTGCGGTCGCCCCGGCGGGGCGCGACCGTGAAGATCCCGATGACCGCGGTGATCACGCCGATCATCGGCACGATCAGCGGAAAAACCAGGCCGGCGTTGCCGAACGCCACCTTGCCCAGGATCAGCGCGGCCACCAGCATTACCGAGTAGGACTCGAACAGGTCGGCGGCCATGCCAGCGCAGTCACCGACGTTGTCACCTACGTTGTCGGCGATCG
>DASYXX010000116.1:0-2037 GCA_035934395.1 Streptosporangiaceae bacterium | reverse complement strand
TGGCGAGCATCACTCCGCCCTCGTCAGGGGTAACGACAACCTCCTTCGCCACTGCGACCAGCGACGGCCAAGGTGATATCGAGCTGCGCTGGTACACCACGGCCGACGCCACGGCAGGGCCTGCGGTTGTCTACGCCCACGGCGGTGGCATGCTCGGCGGCAGCATCGACCTCTACAACGAGGTCGTCTCCTGGTACGCCGCCGAAAGTGGAGTGCCGTTTCTCTCCGTCGAGTTGCGGCTCGCCCCCGAGGCGACGAGCGCGGCTAGCCTCGCCGAGGACGTCTTCACCGGGCTCACCTGGCTGGCCGGCCACGCCACCGACCTTGGAGTCAACCCGTCCCGCATCGCCGTCATGGGCGACAGCGGCGGCGGCGGCCCAACAGCCGGCGCCGCGATCCTGGCCCGTGACCGAGGCGTGCCAGCGGCCAAGCAGATCCTCATCTACCCCATGCTCGATGACCGCACCACGACGCCAGGCTCCCTGCCAGCAGACCTGCTCACCTGGAGCTACGACAACAACTACACCGGCTGGGCTACCCTTCTCGGCGAAGCGCTCGGGGGAGACGACGTTCCGCCCGTCGCGTCGCCAGCCCGGCTCACCAACTTCGCCGGGCTCGCACCCGCGTACATTGAAGTCGGCGACCTCGACATCTTCAGAGACGAGAGCATCGCCTACGCCCTCGGCCTGGCCAGGGCAGGAGTACCCATCGAACTCCACGTGCACCCCGGAGCCCCACATGGCTTCGAGCGCTTCGTCCCGGACGCCGACGTAGCCCGACGAGCCATGGCAGACCGAGTCCGCGCCGTCGCGAGCATCTGAGCCAGCGGCGTCCTGCGATGCCACAAGAAGACTGAGCCACCATGGCCAGATCCCCGAGGTCGGCGCGTCGGGTGGCGCGCACCCGTCCGGCTCAGAGCTGGTAGGTAGCCTCGATCATGAGGCGGCACTCTGAGCTGGGCGGACGGCTGTGGGATTTATCCAAGACCGCTCTTTCGGGATACCCAGGCACTCACCGGCGCCCCGGTCCGCCGGGTGCTCAGCTGGAGGACACTGACCGCATGAACCGCGAGCGCGCGGAAACCTTCCTGCGGCTGGTGGCCGAGGCGGAGCTGCGCCAGCTCACGACAGATCCGCGAGACAGCGCGCCCCTGCCAGACGTGCCGGGCGCCGAGCGTGACGCTGCCGGGCTGCTGCGACGGCCCGCTGTCGTGGCGATGCTTCGCGCAGCCGCGATGCGGTCAGGGCCCACACCAGAAACGGGATATCGACGCTGCGAGCCGCGCTGGAGACCGGATACCGGGCGCGCAGGATCGCACAGGTCCTGACCGCTGTGGGCGCGCTCGACGACCGGGTCGCCGGCCAGATCCTGGAGGACTTCAGGCTGGCCCTGGCCGTCCGCCAGGGTGGTTCTGCCCGCCAGCGCAGGGGGCGGCTGCCGGGACTGGCCGCGCCGCGCGGACGGCCGACCGCGTGGGCCGCCGGGCAGACACTCCCGCCGGGTCCGGCGGGGCCGCAGGCCTTCCCGGACCGGGGCGTCCCGCTCGGGCAGATGATCGCGTTCCATGGCGCGGATGTCGCCGGGGAGCTGTACGTGCTGTCCTACGCGCGGGTGGCGTCCGGCCCGCAGCTGAGCGTGTTCGCGCGGGCGCGCGGCCAGGTCGGCGGCCGGCAGCCGTCGGGGCCGCGCCTGTTCGACCCGTTCACCGCCACCGACGACCGGGGAACCAGCTACCAGGTAAGCATCCGTGACATCGGCAGCGGCCCCATGGGGTGGACGCTGATGCTGCGTCCCGACCCGCCGCATGACCCGCGGTGGCTGGACCTCATTCCCGTACCCGGCGGCCCTGCCGCGCGCATCGACCTGGACCGCCGGGTCCCGGGAACCCGCCCGCCGGGCGCTGCCGATGCGACGGTCAGGAAGACGGCGCTCAGCCCGGCCGAGTACCTGCTGCACACCATCGCGGCGCGGCTGCTCGCGGCGGCCTCGTCCGTCCCGCTGGACACGCCTCCGGTATCCGAGCTCACACCGGGGGCG
>DASYXX010000478.1:0-6140 GCA_035934395.1 Streptosporangiaceae bacterium | reverse complement strand
GCCGCGGCGGCGGGCACGCCGCGCTCGGGCGCCGCGCCCGCGGCCCGGGTCGACAGCACCGCCAGCGCCGGCCGCAGCGCCTTCCCGCCGGAGCCCTTGCCGGTCGGGCGACCGTCGGCGTCGGTCAGTCCGAGGTGGTAGTCGGCGACGATGCGCACCTCGGCGCTCAGCCGGTCCACCGCCGCGGCGATCGCCGGACCCACCAGGTCGCGCGCGGTCTCCACGCCCGCGGGGATCGTCGCGGTCATGACGGCGATCCCGCCGCGGCCCGGGCCGGGCCGGCGGTCCCGGCCGGCTCGGCCAGCCCCGCCATCTGCTGGATCAGCTCCTGTGCAGCAGTGCGTCCGCTCCGCACGGCCCCCTCCATCGTGTCTGGCCACCCGGTGTCGGTCCACGCTCCGGCGAGGACCAGCCCTGGCAGCGATGTTGCGGCGCCGGGACGGAGCGCGGCGCATCCTGGTGCCTGTCGGAATGTCGCCCGGCGCTCCCTGGTGACGAAGAAATCGGTCACGCGAGCGTCCCTTGCCGCCGGGAACAGCTCCTCGAGCGCGGGCAGGAACCGCTCCCGCAGCCTGGCGGCCGGGACGTCCACGTACCCGTCCGCCGCGGAGAGCGATATCGCCAGGTACTGCCCGGTTTTCAGGCCGGAGGTCCTGGTCTTGTCGAACACCCACTGCACCGGGGAATCGACCGCGGCGGCGAACGGCAGCCTGGTAACCCGCCGGTCATAGACCACGTGGACGTTCACGATCGGTGACGAGCTCAGGTCGTTCCACCGGTCCGCGCCGGCCACGCCCGCGGCGCTCGCGAGCCTCGCGGCGGTGCCCGCGGGGACCGCGAGCACCACGCCGTCGGCGCTGATCTCACGGGTGCCCGGCGCCCGGGCGCCGGCCGCCGGGGCGGCTTCGCCGTCCGGGTCCGGGCCATCGTCGCCGTCGGCGCCGGAGCTCACCTGGACCCGGAACCCCCCGGCGAGGTCGGCCTCCACCGCGGTCGCCTTGGTCCCCAGCCGGACGTCGGCCCCGAGCCGGCCGAGCAGGGCGGCCGCGGCTTGTCCGTGCAGCTCGCCGAGGGGCACCGCGGGCACGCCGATGTCCGCGGCATCGTTGTCGCCGAGCAGCGCCGTCTTCAGCACGGTCGCGGCGAGCGGCACGCTGGCCTCGTCCCCGTCGATGTTCAGCGAGGACACGATGAACAGGTCCCAGAGCCTGCGGCGGGCGCGCTCGGTCTGCCCCCGGGAGCCGAGCCAGTCGCCCAGCCGCTGCCCGTCGAGCCCGGGCCTGGCCGGATCCAGGGTGCGCAGGGCGAGGGCGGCCCGGCCCACGCGCAGTCGCTCCGGCAGGGACAGGAAGCCATAGCCGACCAGGGCCCGGCCCAGGTGCAGCGGCGCGGGCAGAGCGGACCGGCGCAGCCTGGCCCGGCCTCCGCCGGGCGCGAGCACGGTGACGTCGAAGCGGTCCTGCAGCGTCGCCGACCCGGTCACCCCGAGCCGGGCCAGCAGCTCGCGGTAGCTGGTGCAGCAGCGCAGGAACACGTGCTGCCCGGTGTCGATCTTGAGGCCGCCGCGGGAGAACGAGCTGGTCGCGCCGCCCAGCCAGGGCCTGGCCTCGAGGAGGGTGACGTCGGCGCCCGCCTCGCGCAGGGTGATCGCCGCGGTGATGCCGGCCAGCCCGCCGCCGATCACCACGACGTCGCGGGCGGTCACGGCCGTCCCCCTGCGACGGTGTCGTCCACAACGGGGCCGTCCGCCACGGGGCCGTCCGCCACGGGGCCGCCGGTTACCGGGCCATCCGCCGAGGACGGCTTGCCTGGTCTGCCGGGTTCAGGCGCCACGGGGCCGAGCGGGCCCGCGGCGGGGACCGGAACGGCGCTGCCGGCCAGGGCCCGGGCCGCGACCATGGCCTTCGCCTTGCCCGGCAGTGACTGGCGCTGCCGCAGCGCCGCCGCGGGCGTCGCGGCGATCTGCTGGAGCAGCCGCAGGTAGATGCCTGCCATCGCCCCGGTGCACGCCGCGCTGCGCCGGTCAAGCAGCGGCAGCAGCCGCATCCCGGTGGCGTACCAGCCCAGGGCACGCTGGGCCTCGAACCGCATGAGATCCTCCAGCGCGCGATCGTCGGCCAGCGCGTCGATCCGATCCGGCCGCAGAGCGCAGCCGAACCGCTCCACGTCGTCGGCCGGCAGGTATACCCGCCCGTTGCCGAGGTCCTCGCGGATGTCGCGCAGGATGTTGGTCTGCTGGAGCGCGATCCCAAGGGCGTCGGCCAGCGGCTCGGCCGCGGCGCGATCCCTGCTGCCGAACACGCCGAGGGAGAGCCGGCCGATCGACCCGGCCACGCACCGGCAGTAGCGCTCAAGCTCAGCGAAGTTCGCGTAACGGGTGCCGCGCACGTCGGCCTCGCAGCCGTCGATCAGCTCGCCGAACGCTCCCAGCGGGATCGGGTACCGGCGTGCCGCGTCCGCGAGCGCGATCAGCACCGGGTCGTCGCCCGCGGCAGCGGCACCGGCCTCGAGCGCGGCGACCGACGCGCGGGCGTCCTCGAGCGCGGCGAGCTTGTCCGCGGCGGGCAGCGTTCCGTCCCCGATGTCATCGACCCGACGGGCAAACGCGTAGACCGCGGACAGCGCCCGGCGCTTGCCCCCGGGCAGCAGCCGGATCCCGTAGGAGAAGTTCCTCGCCTGGGTCCGGGTCACCTGCTCGCAGTGCCGGTACGCGTCCCGCACGTTCGCCGTCACGGGGTCACCGTCCCCTCGCGTAGGCGAGGATCAGCTCGCCGGCCAGCCGCCGCCTGCGCGGCCGCGGGGTGGCGCGCAGCACATCGTGGTCCGCCGCGGCGATCGCGGCCAGTGCGGCCCGGCCGCCGGCCACGTACCCGGCCACGGCAACGCGGCCCGCGCCGCGCAGCATGCCGATCAGCGGCGCGCCAGCGTCCAGCATCGTCCTCGCCCGGCCGGTCTCGAACGCCATCAGCGCGCGCACCGACGGCGGCGCCGAGGCCTGGGCCAGGTCCTGCTGGGTGCACCCGTAGGTTTCCATGTCCGCGGCCGGCACGTAGATGCGGCCCGCGCGGAGGTCCTCCGCCACGTCCTGCCAGTGCTCGGCGAGCTGCAGCGCGGTGCAGACGGAATCGGACAGCTCCGCCCGGCCAGGGGTGAAGCTGTCGAAGACGTACAGGACGATCCGGCCGACGGGGTTGGCCGACAGACGGCAGTAGCCGAGCAGGTCCGTGAAGGTGGCGTAGCGCGAGACGACCTGATCCTGCCGGTTAGCCAGGATCAGATCGAGAAAGGGCTGCATCGGGATCGCGCAGTCGGTCACGGTCGCGGCGAGCGAACGCACCACCCGGCTCCGCGGCTCCTCGTCGTCACCACCCGACCCGCTGGCCCCGCCAGAACCGGTGCCCGTCGGCCCGTAACTGGCATACAGCCGGCGGAGGTCGGCCTCGAGCTCGTCGAGCAGGTGCGGTCGCTGCGTCGGCGGCGCCTCGTCGCCGATGTCATCGACGGTCCTGGCGAAGCCGTACACGGCCATCAGGTGCTCCCGGTGGCGCGCGGGCAGCAGCCGCAGCGCCACGGGGAAGTTCTCGCCGGCCGCCTGGCCGGCCAGCAGATTCGCCTCGTCCGCCGCGTCGGTGGCTGCGGCAGCGGGCTGTGGCCCCGTGCGGAGCCCGCTGCCGGCCCCTGTCCCGTTGCGCGTCACGATCTCTATTTGGTCACAGGTCTTATTTGAAACGCAAATAATGACGTGCGCGTCAGCTGACGCGCACGTCGACCTTCCGGCCAGCTTGAGAGGGTGACCGGATGGCCGCCGGCCCGGTGACCTCTAAGTAGCCGCCCGGCGCGCCGGACCGGCAAATCCGCGGCGCGCGCTAAACATTAGCTGACGCTGATGTCATATTCCGGGAAAACTGACGAGCACGTCATATCGACTGCCCAGCGCTCACCTGGCGGCGGGGCAGGATACCGCCCCGTAGTGTTGCATCCCACGGTCCCGCCCGCCACCCCGGGTCCAGCACCGGCCCGGCTGGGTGCCGGGCGCGCCGCACGTGGCGCCTGACTCCTGGAGCGGCGGGTGTTTACCACGCCTCCCGGCGAGCCAAACCTCACGCGCCCCCCGCGAACCTGCCGGCCCCCCCGCCTCCGGCGAGCCAAGCCCTTACGCCTCCCGCGAGGCACGCCGGCCTCCCCGGCCTCCCGGCCGCTTTCATGCCGGCCGGCTCGGCGGAGTGACAATGCCGACTCGCGAGACGTGAATACGAAACTCCGTCGAGTCGATTCTGCCAATTCAGGCAACCTCGGAACCGCGCCTATGCCGGGATTCGGCGGACACGAGCCAGCCGGCGCCGCTCATAGCAGAAAGGATCGTAACTGCCGCTCCAGCACAATCCCAATTCCGCCGCCCCGGACGCGAATGTGGCACGGCCGCCCTCAGCGTCGCGTCGGCGCGATACGCCGGAGGGCACTGCACCGCGTGACCTTGTGCGACGAATGGATCGTAACCGCCCAGGCGGTCCGGTACTGTACCGACGCGACAGCCATCCATCCGCGGGAGCGAGGGGGGCGCAGGGGCCTCGCCATCCGCGGCGGGATACCCGGACGCTCCCTGGCCGCGGCCGGCAGCCTGTCCGCGCGATGCGGCTGTCCGTCGCTCGCCCAGGCCGCAGCCGGAGCTTGCGGCCCGGATCGAGGAAACGTGATGGAACAGCAGGATGCGACCGCCGGTCAGGAGCTGAGCTGGCTGCTCGATGACCTCGCCGCGCGCGTCGACCAGATCAAGCACGCCGTGATCCTGTCGCGTGACGGCCTGACCGTGGCCGCCTCCCCGGACCTGAGCCGGGAGGACGCCGAGCGTATGTCCGCGCTGGCCGCCGGCGTGCAGAGCCTCGCCAGGGGCGCGGGTGAGCACTTCAGGCTCGGTGACGTGCGGCAGACCGTCATCGAGCTCGAGCAGGCGTTCCTGTTCGTCACCGCGGCTGGCCACGGCAGCTGCCTGGCGGCGCTGTGCCCCACGACAGCCGACGCGGGCCTGATCGCCTACGAGATGGCGATGCTGGTCAGCCGCGCCGGGCCGCACCTCGTCGCGCAGCCGGGGCGCAGCACCCGCCAGGGGCCGGCCAGGTGAGCCGCCCTGACACCCCGACCGCCGACAGCCCGGTCACTCCTTTCAAGATCCTGGTCGCGGGCGGCTTCGGCGTGGGCAAGACCACGCTGGTCAGCGCCATCAGCGAGATCAGGCCGCTGCGCACCGAGGAGACCCTGACCGAGGTGAGCCTCGGCGTGGACGACCTGTCTGGCGTGGCCGGCAAGACGACCACCACGGTGGCGATGGACTTCGGCCGGATCACGATGAGCAACCGCCTCATCGGCTACCTCTTCGGCACCCCGGGCCAGGACCGCTTCTGGTTCATGTGGGACGAGCTGGCCTACGGCGCCCTGGGGGCCGTGGTCCTGGCCGATACCCGCCGCCTGGCCGACTGCTTTCCCGCCGTCGACTACTTCGAGCGGCGCCGGCTGCCGTTCATCGTGGCGGTCAACGCCTTCGACGGCTCGCCCCGCTACCCCACCGGCGAGGTTCGCGTCGCGCTCGACCTGGATCCCGACGTCCCCGTGATCGTCTGCGATGCCCGGCAGCGGGCATCGGTCAAGCAGGTTCTGATCGCGCTCGTCGAGCACGTTCTCGCCGTAACCACCGGCGGCCGCCGGGCCCATCACGAGCCCGGTCCGGTCAGTCCCGCCAGATGAGGACCAGGGCGCAGTCGTCGGAGCTGGCGGATCCGGCGTGCAGCGCGCCGACCAGCTTGCCCGCGCCGGCCTCGAATCCCGAGGTCACCAGCCGGTCGGCCGCGCCGAGGAGGCGGTCGATCCCGGCGTCGATGTCCCGGCCCGGCGCCTCGATCAGCCCGTCGGTGTAGAGCATCAGGGCGTCGCCCGGCCGCAGTGTGCCCCGCTCGGGCACGGAACGCAGGTCGAGGACGACGCCGAGCACGATCCCGCGCGCCTGGGTCAGCCGCCAGGTCCCGCTGCCCGCCTCGAAATGCGCGGCCGGCGGATGCCCGGCCGAGTCGACCACGTAGTCCCCTGTGGCCAGGTCCAGCCACAGGTGCACCGCGGTCACGAACCCGTCCGCCGACGGCCCGCGGCGC
>DASYXX010000097.1:0-6041 GCA_035934395.1 Streptosporangiaceae bacterium | reverse complement strand
ATCTGCTCGATGAGGTCCGCGACGGAGTCGAACCTGATCATGCCGCGGAGCCTGGCCACGAAGTCCACGGCCACGTGGACGCCGTACAGGTCCAGGTCGTCGCGGTCCAGCGCGTAGGCCTCGACAGTGCGCTCGCGCCCGCCGAAGGTCGGGTTCGTGCCGACCGAGATCGCGGCGGGCCAGCGCTCCTGCTCCAGGCCAGCGGGGTCGAGGCTGGTGAGCCAGCCCGCATAGATGCCGTCGGCGGGAATCGCGGTATGCGGCAGCGTCTCCAGGTTGGCGGTCGGGAACCCGAGGCCCCGGCCGCGCTGCTGACCCCGCACCACCACGCCCTCCACCCGGTGCGGGCGTCCCAGGTCACGCGCGGCGGCCGCCACGTCCCCGGCCGCGAGCAGCTCCCTGATCTCGGTCGACGAGATCGTCACGCCGTCGTCGGTCAGCAGCGGCACACCCTCCGCCGTGAAGTCGTACTTCTCGCCGAGCTGCGCGAGCAGGGCGACGTCGCCGGCGGCCCGGTGGCCGAACCTGAAGTCCTCCCCCACCACCACCCGGGCGGCATGCAGCCGGTCCACGAGCACGGCCCGGACGAACTCGTCCGGCCCCAGGCGCGAGAACTCCTGAGTGAACGGCAGCACGCACACCGCGTCGGCGCCCAGCCCGGCCAGCAGCTCGGCGCGCCGCCGCGCGGTGCACAGGAACGGCGGATGCGATCCGGGCCGGACCACCTCGTCGGGATGCGGGTCGAAGGTGACCACCACCACCGGCAGCCCGAGCTGCGCCGCCACCTCGACGGCCCGCCTGACGACGCGCTGATGCCCCCGGTGCACGCCGTCGAAGACCCCGATCGTGACCACGGAGCGGCCCCAGCCGTCCGGCACGTCGTGCAGGCCCTGCCAGCGGCGCATAGGCGGATCCCTCCCCGGGTCCCTCGGCGGTTCCGGTCCAAGCCTCCCACGCGAGCCGGATGAGGGCGCCCAGGAGGCTGCCGTGCCGCAGGCCTTGCGCGCCGCGCGCCTGCGATCAGGAGGCGAAGACGGCGAGCGGCCTGGCCTGCCCCCCCTCCTCGGTGAGCAGCGCGATCAGCGCGCCGTCCGGGCCGAACGCCGCGACAGGGCCCGGCCCCGCCATCTCGGACGCCGGCAGCCTGCCCCCGTGGGCGACCAGGCGGGCCTGCTCGGCCGTGAGGTCCCGGCGCGGGAACGCGGCCGCCGCGGCGTTGGCCAGCGGGATCATCTCGAACGAGGCCGCGAGCTGATCAAGGGTGCGCGCGGAGCCGATCCCGTAGGGCCCGACCCGGGTCCGCCGCAGCACGGTGAGGTGGCCGCCTACCCCGAGCGCCGCGCCCAGGTCGCGGGCCAGGGCCCGGATGTAGGTACCGCTGGAGCAGGTCACGGTGACGTCCGCGTCGAGCAGGTCCCCGAGTCGACGCACGGCCACGACGTCGAGGGCGCGGACGGTCACGGTCCGGGCCGCGAGCTGCGGGGCGGCGCCCTCGCGGGCCAGCCGGTAGGCGCGCGTCCCGCCCACCTTGACGGCGCTGAAACCCGGCGGGACCTGGCGGATCTCGCCGGTGAGCGCGGCCGCCGCCGCGTGCAGGGCTCCGTCGGTCACCCCGGCCGCCGAGGTCTCGGCGACCGTCTCGCCGTCGGCGTCGTCGGTGTCGGTGGCCTGGCCGAGCCGCATCGTCGCGGAGTACTCCTTCTCGGTCAGCGCGAGGTGGCCGAGCAGCCTGGTGGCCTTGTCGACCCCGATCACGAGCACGCCCGTGGCCATCGGGTCCAGCGTGCCCGCGTGCCCGACGCGCCGGGTTCCGGCCAGGCGGCGGATCCGGCCTACGACGTCGTGCGAGGTCAGGCGCGGAGGCTTGTCAACGATGACCAGGCCGCCGGTGCTCACCTGGGCGGACGACCTCCCGGACCCCTCAGCCGCCCGGCCTTCCCCGGATGATCCCGAGGTCACCGGCCTCCGTCCGCCCCGCCCGGTCCGCGCGCGAGCTGCTGTCGCAGCGCGGTCATGATCTCGGCGGCCGGGCCGCTGGCGGTGAACCCGGCCGCCAGGGAGTGCCCGCCGCCGCCGAGCGCCACGCACGCGCGCCCGACGTCCACCTTGCCCTTGGACCTGGCCGATACCTGCCAGTTCCCTGCGTCGTCCTCCTTGAGCACGACCGCCACGTCGGCCTCGTCGGCCCGGCGCACCACATCGATGACCGATTCGACGACCTCGAAGGGCAGCCCGCGCGCCACCCGGTCACCGCGGGTCACGGTGGTCCACACCAGCCCGTGGCCGCCCGCGCCATCCGGTTCGAGCCGCGCTCGATCCAGCGCCGCGGACAGCAGGCCGAGAAACCCGAACGGGGTCCGGTCCCAGAGCTCATGCGCGACCACCCCGGGCTCGATGCCGGTCTGCAGCAGCCGTGCCGCCAGCCGGTGCACCCAGGGCGACGTCGCCGAGTACCGGAACGAGCCGGTGTCGGTGACCAGCCCCGCGTACAGGCCGAGCGCGATGTCCCTGGAGATCTGCACGCCCAGCCTGTCGATGAGGTCGCAGGCGAGCACGGCGGTCGCGGCCGCACCCTGGTCGATCAGGTTCACCGTGCCGAAGCCGGTGTTGGAGGCGTGATGGTCGAGGACGATCAGTTCCTCCGCGGCCGACGCGCTGGCCTCGAGGAGGCCGAGCCGGTCAGCGCTGGCCGCGTCGAAGGTCACCATGACCTGCGGTCGCTCGGGGAAGGCGTCCGGCGGGCTGAGCAGCTCCGCGCCCGGCAGGAAACGGAGGATGCGGGGGATCTCGAACGGCAGGTCGCCAAATGAGGCGACGATACGGGCCGGGGCCGAGCCGGGCGGTCGCTCGGCCGCGCCACGGGCGCGCAGCGCGTGCGCCACCGCGAGCATCGAGCCGAGTGCGTCTCCGTCGGGCCTGACATGACAGGCCAGGCAGATCTCGGCCGACTCGTTCAGTGCCTTGATCGCCCGCGCCCACTCGGCGTCGAGATCCGGCGCGGACGGATCGCCCGCCCCCTCCGCACCGGCCGCGCCGCCCCGGTTCTCCCGGGGGAACGCAGCGCCAGCGTCCGATCCTGAACTCTTACCAACCAGGGGCGGGCACTCGGCTGTCACTGTGTCACCCGCTCGCCTCCGGGGCGCGCCAGTTGACCCCTCCGGCTCACTCACGACCGTGAGTATCTCGCGCGGCCGTCGCCAGCCGCCGGGTAATCGCCGAGAGGACCGCGCGACCCGCCCGACTCCGCGTCCCGGCCCGTGCTGTCCGGCCGCGAGCCCGCAACCGGCTCGTCGCCGGAGTCCGGGTCCGCGCGGACCCGGTACGGGTCGGGGTCGCCGGCCGGCTCGGCGCCTTCCCTCGCGGCGGCGACGGCGGCGTCGGCCACCCGCGCCCGGGCCACGAGCTCCTCGATGTTCCTGGCCGAGTCGGGCACCGTGTCCGGCTCGAACGTGATCGACGGAGTGTGCTTCACGCCGGTCTGCCTGCCGACCTCGGAGCGGATCAGGCCGGTGGCGCTGGCCAGCGCGGCGGCCGTATCCGCGCGTTCCTCGGCGGAGCCGTAGACCGTGTAGAACACCGTCGCCTCGCGCAGATCGCCGGTGACCCGGGCCTCGGTCACCGTGACGAAGCCGAGCCGCGGGTCCTTGATCCGCCGCTCCAGCATCTCGGCCACGATCTGCGCGATGGCCTCGCCGAGCCTGCGTGCCCGGGCTGCGTCCATGGCTGGCCTCACTCCTCTTCTTTGAAGAGCCGCTTCCGGCGCGGCATCGGCTCTTCTTCCGTGAAGAGCCGCTGCCGGGCGGACAGCAGCTCGATGTCGGGGCGTCCGGCGACGAAGCGCTCGCAGGCGTCGAGGACCTCGACCGCGCGCGCAGCCGTCGAGGCCGCCACGGCGACGCCGATCTCGGCGCGGCGGTGCAGGTCCAGGTGGCCGGTCTCGGCCACGGAGACGCCGGGGAAGCGCCGGTTGACCTCAGCGATCAGCGGCCGGACCGCTGACCGCTTCTGCTTCAGCGAGCGCACGTCGCCGAGCATCACGTCCAGGGTCAGGGCGCCCACGTACACCGCAGCTCCTATGCCCGGGCCTGTCGGGAATCGGCTAGGTCAGGCGCGTGGCTTCTCCCGCATCTCGAACGTCTCGATCACGTCGGCGATCCTGATGTCGTTGTAGCCGACGCCTATGCCGCACTCGAAGCCCTCGCGCACCTCGGTCACGTCGTCCTTGAACCGGCGCAGCGACTCGACCGTCAGGTTTTCCGAGATCACGACGCCGTCGCGGACCAGGCGAGCCCTGCTGTTGCGGGTGATCGTGCCGGAACGGATGATGCAGCCGGCCACGTTGCCGACCCTGGGCACCCGGAAGACCTCCCGCACCTCCGCGGTGCCGAGCTGGGCCTCCTCGAAGATGGGCTTCAGCATGCCCTTGAGCGCGGCCTCGACCTCCTCGATGGCCTGGTAGATCACCGAGTAGTAGCGGATGTCCACGCCCTCGCGCTGGGCGAGCTCGCCCGCCCGGCCGGCGGGCCGGACGTTAAAGCCAATGATCACTGCCTCGGAGGCGATGGCCAGGTTGACGTCGTCCTGGGTGATCGCGCCGACGCCGCGGCCGATGACCCGCAGCGTCACTTCCTCGCCCACGTCGAGCTGGAGCAGGGCGTCCTCGAGAGCCTCGACCGAGCCGGACACGTCGCCCTTGATGATGAGCAGGAGCTCTTCCCGCTCACCCGACTTCAGCGCCGACTCCAGGTCCTCCAGGGTGACTCGCGGCCGCCGCTGGGCGAACATCGCGCTGCGCTCCCTGGCCTCGCGCCGCTCCGCGATCTGCCTGGCCACCCGGTCGTCGTCGACGACCAGGAAGCTGTCGCCCGCGTCGGGCACGGCCGTGAGGCCGAGCACCAGCACCGGGCGAGACGGCGGGGCGTCGGTGACCGGGTCGTTGTTCTCGTCCAGCATGGCCCGCACCCGGCCGAACGCCTCGCCGCAGACGATCGAGTCGCCTACGCGGAGCGTGCCGCGCTGTACCAGGACGGTCGCGACCGGGCCCCGGCCCTTGTCGAGATGTGCCTCGATCGCCACGCCCTGCGCCTGCTGGCCGGGGTTGGCGCGCAGGTCGAGCTCGGCATCGGCGGTCAGCACGATGGCCTCGAGCAGGGCGTCGATGCCGGTGCCCTCGCGGGCGGAGACGTCGACGAACAGCGACTGGCCGCCGAACTCCTCGGCCACCAGGCCGTACTCGGTGAGCTGGGCCCGGACCCGCCGCGGGTCGGCGCCCTCCTTGTCGATCTTGTTGACCGCCACCACGATCGGCACGCCGGCCGCCTGGGCGTGGTTGAGCGCCTCGGTGGTCTGCGGCTTCACACCGTCGTCCGCGGCGACCACGAGCACCACCAGGTCGGTCGTCTCCGCGCCGCGCGCGCGCATGGCGGTGAAGGCCTCGTGCCCCGGGGTGTCGATGAACGTGATCTTCCGTTCCTCGCCGTCGACCTTGGTGTTGACCTGGTACGCGCCGATGTGCTGGGTGATCCCGCCGGCCTCGTGCGCCACGAGGTTCGTGTGCCGGATCGCGTCGAGCAGCTTGGTCTTGCCGTGGTCGACGTGGCCCATAACGGTCACCACCGGCGGGCGGGCCACCAGGTCGCCCTCGCCGCCCTCGTCCTCGCCGAACTCGATGTCGAAGGACTCCAGCAGCTCGCGGTCCTCCTCCTCGGGCGAGACCACCTGGACCGTATAGTTCAGCTCGGCCCCGAGCAGCTGTAGCGTCTCGTCGTTCACCGACTGCGTCGCGGTCACCATCTCGCCCAGGTGGAACAGCACCTGGACCAGCGAGGCCGGGTTCACGCCGATCTTGTCGGCGAAGTCGCTCAGCGACGCGCCCCGCGACAGCCGTATCACCTGCCCGTTGCCGCGCGGGATCTGCACGCCGCCGATCGACGGCGCCTGCATGTTGTCGAACTCCTGGCGCCGCTGCCGCTTCGATTTCCTGCCGCGCTGCGGGCGCCCGCCGGGGCGGCCGAAGGCGCCCTGCGTGCCGCTCCGGCCGC
>DASYXX010000081.1:0-3379 GCA_035934395.1 Streptosporangiaceae bacterium | reverse complement strand
GAGACCGAGCGCCAGTGGGCGACCGCGCCGGACGGCGTTCGAGTTCCCATCTCACTCGTCTACAAGCGGGGGCTAGACAAAAGCGGCGCCCACCCCGCGCTGCTCTACGGCTACGGCTCCTACGAGGCCTCGATGGACCCGTACTTCTCCGTGGCCCGCCTCAGCTTGCTCGACCGCGGCTTCGTCTTCGCCATCGCGCACATCCGCGGCGGCGGCGAGATGGGCCGCCGCTGGTATGACGACGGCAAGATGCTGCACAAGATCAACACGTTCACCGACTTCGTCGTCTGCGCCGAGCACCTGGTGACCCAGGGCTGGACCGCGCCGTCCCGCCTGATCGCCCGCGGCGGATCAGCGGGCGGCCTGCTGATGGGAGCGGTGGCGAACATCGCGCCGCAGGACTTCGGCGGCATCGTCGCGCACGTGCCGTTCGTGGACGCGCTGACCACGATCCTCGACCCGTCGCTCCCGCTGACGGTCACCGAGTGGGAGGAGTGGGGCGACCCGCTGCACGACCCGCGGGTCTACGCATACATGAAGTCCTACTCGCCGTACGAGAACGTGACCGGCCAGACCTACCCGCCGATCCTGGCGGTGACCAGCCTGAACGACACCCGCGTTCTCTACCGCGAGCCCGCGAAATGGATCGCGCGGCTGCAGGCCGCGAGTCAGGGCGGGCCGTTCCTGCTCAAGACCGAGATGGCGGCCGGGCACGGCGGCCGCAGCGGCCGGTACGACGCCTGGCACGAGGAAGCGCTGGTCCTGGCCTGGATCGTGACCACCGCGGGGGCGTCAGGCTCAGAGGATCAATATCTATAACGGATCGGCCCGGGCTGGCCGGAAATGATCTCTATCCGGATGCCGGCCTGCTTCCGGTCCGGCTTTACCTGAGCCGGCAGCAAGCTTTTCATGATCGCGGTTGATCCGCGTCATATGCGACCACGAATCAACCGCAATCATGGGACCGCGGTGGCGTCCTGGCGCTCCGGAGCAGCGCGTAGGCGGATTCGGGCTGGTCACGGTGCCTGTCACAGCGATGTCACACCCGGCGCGGTCGACTGCTCGCGTCCTGACGCATCCCGCGGCGGCGAACGCCGCAGGATCGCACCGGCAGCAGATAAGGACCGAGCACAGCATGCGTGGGAAGAAGAGCCGGGCGCGCCCTGCCGCGTTCGCGGTCGAGGCTGACCCTGGCTCCCCGGCGAATGGCCCGGCTGCCCGGGGCGACGGCACGCGCCCGGGTCGGGACCGGCGGGAGGCGGGGCCGTGGCCAGATGCGGGGGCCTGGCCAGACCGCGCGCGTCCCGAGCCGGCTGCGCGGCGCGAGACCGCGCCGCGCCCTTACGGCCCGCGCGGCGAACCGGATCCGCGTGAGTCCGGGGCGTGGCGTTACGGCGCGCGTCCCGGGGCCGCCCCGCGGCGGGAGTCCGGGGCGTGGCCTAACGGCTGGCGTCCTGGCCCCGGCCAGCACCAGGAGCCGGTGCCGGAGCGGGAGGCGCGGCAGCGGTCGGCGATGAGGCCACGGCCGCAGGCGGGGTGGGGTCCGGAGACGGCGCGGGGCCCGGGGGACGGGTCGTTGCGGGAGGCGGGGGCCAGGCCAGGGGCGTCACCAGGCCCGCAGGTGCCGGGGGACAGGGGGACCGGGTCGTGGGAGGCCATGGACCCGTGGCCGGAGGCAGACCCGTGGTCGGAGATGGAGTTCTGGCCTGAGCTTGAGCCCGAGGCCGAGCCGTGGCCGGAGACGCGGCGGTGGCCCGAGCGCGGTGAGTGGCGGCCGTGGCGGGAGTCAGCCGATGGGCAGCAGGCGCCGCGGCCCCGAGCCGACCAGGTACCGCGCGTCACCAGGCCCTATGACACGCCGAGCATCCGCCCGCAAAGTCCCGTTCGCCCGGCAAATTCGCAGATCGCCGGCGCGCCGGCGGCCGCAGGTCCGCAGTCGGCTGGGCGTTTTGCCGCAGAATGGTGCCCGAAAGGGGCAAGGGTGCGCCGCAACTCCTTGCTGCGCAGGCGCAGGAGAGCGGGCGGAGGTGTGATGGTTCGCAAGGCGACCCTCGATCGCGGCTTGCGGCCGGACGAGTTTGCCACTGCTGACGACGCGATGGGTGATGGCCCGGATCCTGCCGGCCTGACCGAGCGGCGCCCGTCGCACTGGCGCGGGGCGGGCGGTCGCTGGATGGTCTGGGCGTTCCGCGCCGTGATCTGGGCGGTGCTGCTCATCATCGGATTCCGGGGCGTGGAGGCCATAGCGACAAGCGTCAAGCAGCCCGCCGCGGGCAGCGGCAACGGCGCCGCGCCGGCCGCGCCGGATAAAAGCTTCCCCACGGGACTCGCCGAGGCTTTCGCGCTGCTGTTCGGGAACGTCTACCTGAACTTCAGCCCGGCCACGGCCGCTCAGCGGGCCAGCGACCTCACGCCGTTCATTCCGGTGGGGTCCGATCCGCAATTCGGCTGGAATGGTGCCGGGTCCCAGCAGCTGCAATCCGAGCAGGTTGCCTCCATCTCGGTGCAGAGCGCCCATCGCGCCGTTGTCACGCTCCTGGCGCGGGTCAACACCGGCCTCATCGAGCTCGATGTTCCGGTCTACTGGGCGCGGGGCGGGCTGGTGGTATCCGGCGATCCCGCGCTGCTCCCGTGGCCCCAGCGCGCCACCCCGCCGCCGGTATCCAGCCCGGCCAATGACTCGGCCGCGGTGGCCGCGCTCAATGGCCAGCTGCCCGGGTTCTTCCGCGCGTTCGCCAGCGGCGACGAGCAGACCCTCGGGCGGTTCCTGGCGCCCGGCGCCTCGGTCACCGGGCTCGGCGGCGCGGTGACCTTCGGCTCCATTTCCGCGATGGAGGTACCCCCGGGAGGGGCAACGCGCCGGATCGCGGTGACCGTGACGTGGCAGTTCCCCGGGCAGTCCTCGCCCAGGCCCCGGGGCAGGCGATCCGCCAGGACCTCGTCGCTCAGCGCCGCTCCGGCCGGCCTCACGATGACCTACCAGATGACCGTCGTGCGGCAGCACGGGACGTGGTACGTCGCGGCCATAGGCCCGTCCACCTAGCAGCCAGGAGGCCAGAGACAGCAACCCCGGCGATCTGCCCCTACAGCCTGACGCGCCCCCCCAGCCGCCAGCCCCCATACCCCCGGAGTCAGAACGATGCCCCACCTGATCATCACGACATCCCCCGTGGCGCTCAGTACGACGGGCCTGGTTACCTACCTGCAGGGCCTGTTCGGACCGCTGGTCCTCGGGATTGTCGGTATTGTTGCCATTTTCTTCCTGTTCACCCGCGAGATCATTAGATTCGTGCAGTTCTTCGTGCTCGCGGTGGCAATCGCCGTCATCTTCTACACGCCCGGCATCGTCCAGACGCTCGCCAGCGGCATCGCGCACGCG
>DASYXX010000049.1:0-4537 GCA_035934395.1 Streptosporangiaceae bacterium | reverse complement strand
GGCTCGCCGGGCCGGGCCGGTGCTGGTCCGGGTCGCGCCGGGCTACCGGCCCGGTGGTGGGGGCCGAGTACTCGCCGATCCACTCGTCCTTCCAGGACTGGCCGTACTGCTGGGCATTGCAGCTCGGATGGTAGATCGCGGTCAGCTCGCGGGCGATCTGCTCGCGGTGCGGCCGGCCGCCGCCCGGCACCTCGTACGTGCAGATGTAGACCTTCCACCGGTCGCCGGCCCGCCGCACCCACAGGTTCGCGTCGGGGTGCCGGAACGGGAACCGCTCGGCCGACAGGTCGTCGGAATGCCCCACGTAGATGACCGCGTACCGGTCATGCGCCGCGCCGGGATCGGCCTTGCACAAGATCGCGTAGACAGCCGCGGCGGCCGGCGGGGTCCACCCGACGAGCAGGCGCGGGCCCTCGAACGGGTACCCGGCCAGCGAGCCAAGCCGGATCATGAGCCCTCGTCCTCGTCCTCGCTGACGGCCTCGACCCGCACGATGGGGGCCTGCGGAAGCCCGGCCCGGGCGGCGGCATCCACGAATTCCCTGGTGGCCCGCTCGATCGCCTCGTCGCGGCCCGCGGCCTGCACGACCAGCTGGGCGCCGTAGCGGTTGGTCCCGATCCCGGTGGCGATGCCCGCGCAGGCCGCGACCGCGTCGGCCAGCTCGACGACCTCCTCGCGGGTCAGCACCCGGTCGCCCTCGGCCTCGATGCCTACGCTCCACCGCAGTGTCTTCCGCTCGCCCACGGGACCCCCTTTCAGCTCAGCCTGGGCAGCAGCGTGGCGAGCTCTTCCAGGCTGCTCAGGTCATGGCCGGACAGCAGCAGGTCGACGTGCGGGGCGGCCACCATCATGCCGAGCGTGCTCGGCCGGAAGTCCCGGCTGCCGCCCTTGTGCGGGTTCATCCAGACCACCCGGTGACTGAGCCTCGACAGCCGCTCCATCGCCCCGGCCAGGACGGCCGGGTCGCCCCGGTCGAGGCCGTCGGAGCAGATCACCACGATCCCGCCCCGGCACAGGCCCCGGCGTCCCCAGCCTCGCACGAACGCGTCGAGGGACGCCCCGATCCTGGTCCCGCCCTCCCAGTCGAACACCGCCCGCGCGGCCAGCTCGAGCGCGCGGTCCGGCCTCCGGTGATCAAGAGCCCGGCTGATCCGGGTCAGCCGGGTACCGAAGCAGAACACCTCGACCCGCGCGGCCGCGCGCTTCGCCGAGTACGCGAACTGGAGCAGGTGGCGCGAGTAGTCGGCCATCGACCCGGAGATGTCGAGGATGAGGATCAGGGGCCGCAGCCGGATACGGCGCTGCCGCCAGAACAGCTCGGCGGGGTCGCCGTGCATGCGCAGCGACTCCCGCACCGTGCGGCGCAGGTCGGGGGAGCGTCCGGCGCGCGCGGGCGCGGTCCGCCGGGTGCGCCGCCTTGGCGGCGTGAGCCGGATGCGGGCCATGATCCGCCGGACGGCGGCCAGCTCCTCGGGGGTGCACGCCGCGAACGACTTGTGCCGCAGGGCCTCGGCGTCGGACGCCATCAGGCCCAGCGTCGCCTCCCGGTCCTGGCGGCGTTCGCCGTCGGGCTCGGTGGCCGGGACCTCCAGCACCGCCTCAGCCTGCGCGGTCACCTGCGCCTTGAGCGTCAGCATCTCCCGGATGGGGTCGGCGGCGCCGAGGAAGAACCTGCGGAAGACGTCGTCGTAGACGGGGATGTCATCGCGCCGGGAGACCAGCGTGACCCGCCCGCCCCAGTACAGGTCCAGCAGGTCGGACGGGTCCAGCGCCCCCATCGCGGCGCTGTAGCCCAGGATGTCGCCGGTGCCCACGGCGAGCCCGGCGGCGCGAAGCTCGCGCGAGAAATTCTCCATAACGGAAACGAGCGGGGCTGGGTCAGGCACCGGACGTGATCTCTTCGAGGTTGTCCCGCACCAGGTCAAGGTCGTCGCGTTCCTTGATCACGGCGCCGAGCGTGTCCTCGGCGGCCTGGGGGTCGAGCCCGGTCGCGCCGAGGAAGTCGAGCGTGCGCACCCAGTCGATCGTCTCGGCGACCCCGGGCGGCTTGGCGAGGTCAAGTTCACGCAGCCTGCCCACGGCCGCGACGACCTTGCGGGTCAGCGTCTCGGACACGCCGGGCTGCCGGACGAGCACGATCTGCACCTCGCGCTCGGCGGTAGGGTAGCCGATCCAGTGGTACAGGCAGCGACGCTTCAGCGCGTCGTGCAGCTCGCGGGTCCGGTTCGAGGTGAGCACCACGAGCGGCGGGCTCTCGGCCCTGATCGTGCCGATCTCCGGGATGCTGATCTGGAAGTCGGAGAGCAGTTCGAGCAGGAAGGCCTCGAACTCGTCGTCCGCCCGGTCGATCTCGTCGATCAGCAGCACCGCCTGGTCCCCGGCGCGGACCGCCTCCAGCAGCGGCCGCTCGAGCAGGAACTTCGGGCCGAACAGCCTGTCGACCGCCCCCTCGTCGGCGATCTGGTGCTCGGACAGCGCCCGGATGTGCAGCATCTGGCGGGCGTAATCCCACTCGTACAGGGCCTGGTTGGTGTCGATGCCCTCGTAGCACTGGAGGCGGATCAGCCGACGCCCGTACACCGCGGCGAGCACCTTGGCGACCTCGGTCTTGCCGACCCCGACCTCGCCTTCCAGCAGGATCGGGCGCTGCAGGGACAGCGACACGAACAGCGCGGTGGCCAGCCCGCGGTCGGCGAGGTAGCCGCCCTGGCGCAGGGTCTCGGTGAGCTCGCCGACGCTCGCCGGCCGCTCCGTACGGCTGATCTCCAAACGTTCTCCTCGCCCCCCGGCACCCGTGCCCTCCGGGCCGACTCAGGCAGCGGGCGTCGGTTACCGGCGGGGCTCCGCAGAGCCGAGGATCAGATCCCTGATGCTGTCCGCCTGGGGATCCAGCTTGCCCTCGCGCCGCAGCCGCTCCCGCCACGCCGCGCGCAGGTCGCCGTCGGCGCCCGCCATGCCGTCGAAACCGACATCAGCCATCTTCTTGCAGGACTTCGTCGTACCACACGCCTCATCGAGGTCTGCGCTGGTCTGCCCCTGGGCGCTCCACACCCCGCGCAGCACCTCGAGGGCATCATCCGGCTGACTCATCTGCGGTCCTTCGCACGCGGTGCCTACCATCCTGCACCCGACTGTAATTCCTCCCGCCGGACCCGGCGACCTCGGATTAAGGCTTCTCTTATGAGGCCGCCCCACCTGGGGCGCCGTGCCGGAGTGCGCCCCGGCCCGGCGGCCCTCCGCCGCCGCTGCGCGCCCGGCCGACCCCAGCCAGCCTCGGGCCCGGCGACCATCGCGGCGTCGCGATCGCTCGCAGGGTTTCTGCCCTGCATAGCTAGAAGTTCAATGTGCCGATGACACGGTGCAGGCGTTATGAAGAAGGGTTTTGAATAGGCCGGTTCCTTTCGCTGACATAACGGCCGTGATTGTCGTGGCCATTTGGTAGCATTTGGCGGTCCAGGAAGGGGGCCGGATGCCGACGGGGCCACCGAGCGGCTCTGACGAGCCGTCAAGTTCGACCGAATCGCCGCCCAGCGGCCGGCCGCATTCCCGGCTCCCGCGGCGCGCGCGGTACCTGGCGCCGTGGGCGGCCGCGCTGATAGTCGTCGGCGGCTCCGGCGCGTTCCTGGCGTTTCGCAATCCGCCGGCCGCCGCGCGCCCGCGGGCGCAGACGGCCTTGTGCGGCCTGCTATCCTGCGCGGCGATGCGCTCCGGCGCGTCGGCGTCCAGGACGCCCATCGCTGCCCCCAGCTCCAGCCCCTCGCCGTCACCGAAGGCCTCGACCCGGACCGTGACGGCTGTCGCGCCCGGGCCAACGCCGTCCCCAACTCCCCGCCCCACGCCGCGGCCCACGCCCACGCCCGGCCCGACGCCGACGGGCCCGTGGCCCTCGCCCGACCCGACGCACACCTGGCCGCCGCCCAGCTGGCCGTCGCCCGATCCTGGCTGGCCGTCGCCCGATCCTGGCTGGCCGTCGCCCGATCCTGGCTGGCCGTCGCCCGATCCTGGCTGGCCGTCGCCCGATCCTGGCTGGCCGTCGCCGGATCACCACCATCAGGGCTCCTGGTCACCGTGGTGGTGAGCGGATCCGGATCAGGTGTCGTCATGATTTGTCCGGACCCGTCGCTAGCATCTGCGGTATGACCGACCACGCGTTTTACGCGGCGCAGAGCCCCATCACCGACCCAGGACGGTTCGCCGACCGGGTCGCCGCGGTGCCGGGGGAGCTGACCTCGATGCGGACCGCAGCCCGCGAGCTGGTCTTCCACTACCGGGCCGACGGGGACTTCGCCGAGAACGGCATCGCCGGCGACCGGATAGCCGAGATCGACACGCGGTACGCCGAGGACATGCTGGCCCGTCTCTTCCAGCTCGCCGACGTGCCCCTGGGGCACCCGCGGGCGCCGGCTCAGCGCCTGGTCGGCTGCTGCCGCGACTTCACCGTGCTGTTCCTCGCGATCGCCCGCGCTCACGGTGTCCCGGCCCGTGCGCGCGTCGGGTTCGCGACCTACTTCCACCCGGGCTGGTTCATCGATCATGT